>NZ_JBHFNQ010000152.1:0-25558 GCF_041929345.1 Floridaenema aerugineum BLCC-F46 | reverse complement strand
AATAAAAACTTTACGCATAAAATTTTATTTGTTAGTTTGTTGCGGTGTCTTCTATCTTATACCTTTCGCTAACCCTCCGCAACAACGTACTCATTTTTAGCTTTGTAGGGGTACGCTACGCGATCGCTCCTACCCTTGACTATTCAAGCAATTAATTATTACTAAATTAGTAATCTTTGCCCTGGAAACTCTACTTAATGGGTAGGATTTGTACTGCTTATTTTTCAGCGACCACATCTGTAATTTTTTTAGAAAAATACACTTGCATTTTCAAAATAAATATGACACACTAGCTTTTATCAAACAAACTACTATATGTCTACCGACTTACCGTAGTTTAAAGCAATGCTAGTTCAAAGGCTAAACCACCGAACTATACAGCATTGGAGAAAAAAGGTTATCAAGCTTTTAGCTTTACAGACCGAAAAGACAGCCATTCACATCTGATTTACGCCTGAAATTGAAGAGTCTCAGTTTTTCATTTCAGTCGATCGACATCTTTGAAATTGGCTTAATTCGTGCAGGATTAATTATGGGAGGGTTCTAAAATGAAATCGGAATTTCAAGGCATTCATTTGAAACTTAAAAGACTGAACAAATCTTTCGGAAAAGAAGTAGTATTACGAGGTATCAATTTAGAAGTAATGCCGGGGGAATTTGTTGCAATTGTGGGTCGTAGCGGCTGTGGAAAAAGTACAATGTTACGTCTAATTGCTGGATTAGATTCTCCAAGTTCCGGTGAAGTAATTTTGGATGATGAACCATCCCATCACATCGATCCAACAGTACGGATGATGTTTCAAGATGCGCGTTTGTTACCTTGGCAAAAGGTATTAACAAATGTAGAACTAGGATTAACTGGCTCTTCAATTTATGAACGAAGAAATGCTTGGCAATTACTCCGTGCAGTGGGGTTAGAAGAACGTGCTAAAGAATGGCCTGCGGTACTTTCTGGAGGACAGCGCCAAAGAGTAGCTTTAGCTAGAGCATTAGTAAGTGAACCGCGTTTATTACTTCTCGATGAACCATTAGGTGCTTTAGATGCACTAACTCGAATTGAGATGCAACAATTGCTGGAAAATTTGTGGCAAGAAAAGCAATTTACAGCTTTATTAATCACCCATGATGTAGAAGAAGCTGTAGTTTTGGCAGACCGAATAGTTTTGATTGAAGATGGTCAAATTGCAATGGATATGCCGATTTCTTTACCACGTCCTAGAGTAAGAGGAAATGCTATTTTTGCACATACTGTAGATAAAATCTTACAGCGAGTGATGAGTACTGAAAATGTGATATCGCATCACTTAGATAAGATTTCAGCTTAAAAACGGAGGAATATCTGTCAACTGGCAATAAGAAAAAGGGCTAATGTTTGCAGCTTTACGGATAAAGGATGAAAGTAACACGGGAAATTTTATCCTTTATCTTTTCCTAATCCTTCATTTATGTGAAAAGTAGGAGGAAAATACATTGGTACAACTGTTAGAAATCAAGGATACAAAAGATTGGTTTCAAGTTGCTGCTTCCTTATCTCAAGAATTGCAAGAAAATGCAGTGGCGCGAGATGCACAAGCGGGACTTCCTGATTATGAAATTAATCGATTGTGTAAAAGTGGTTTGTTGCCTTTAGTCGTACCTCAAGAATACGGTGGAATTGGCGGAAATTGGGTAGAAGCTTTAAAAATTGTCTTCCAACTTTCCCAAGCTGATGGTTCGATCGGTCAATTGTATGGCAACCATTTAAATTTAGTTGCTTTGGCTCATGTTTCGGGAACTTCTGAACAAAAAGAAAGATACTATCGAGAAACCGCTGCTCATAATTTATTTTGGGCAAATGCGATTAACACCAGAGATACCAGACTAAAAATTATTCCTGATGGGGAAGACTTTCGAGTTAATGGAGTAAAAAGTTTTGGTACAGGCATAGCAGTTGCAGATTTGCGAGTATTTTCGGCTTTACAAGATGGTGTAGAAGTACCATTAATTTTTGTCATCCCTAAAGATAGAGAAGGGTTAGTTTCTCAGCAAGATTGGAATAATTTTGGGCAACGGCGAACTGATAGCGATACTTTCACTTTTCATAATGTTTTGGTGAAAAGAAACGAAGTTTTGGGGATAGATAATCCTCCAGATAATGCTTTCGCTACTTTTCTTGGCATTATTGCCCAATTAACGAAAGTGTACGTTTATTTGGGAATTGCCAAAGGTGCATTTAAAGCTGCTAAAAACTACACCAAAAATATTAGTAAACCTTGGGTTACTTCTGGTGTAAGTAGTGCAACTGAAGACCCTTACATTTTGCATCATTATGGCGAATTATGGACGGAACTAAAAGCAGCGATCGCATTAGCAGATCAAGCAGCTGTAAAAGTGCAAGCAGCTTGGGACAAAAATGTTAACTTGACTCTTCAAGAAAGGGGAGAAGTAGCGATCGCAGTTTTCGCCGCTAAAGCATTTGCGACAAAAGTGGGATTGAATGTTACTAATCGCATTTTTGAGGTAATGGGAACCCGTTCTACTGCTACTAAATATGGGTTCGATCGCTACTGGCGAGATTTACGCACTTTCACCCTTCACGATCCAGTAGATTACAAATTAAAAGACATTGGAAATTGGGTACTTAACAGAGAATTACCAACAGTTACTCAATACTCCTAAACAAGTTTCCCTAACTGATTCAGCTTACCTGATTCAGTTTCCCTCCTCGGTTGTTTGTAAGGTGGGTAAATCCCACCTTATTTACTAATATCAAACAAATTTTTTGAGGTTAATAAACTTTATCTATGCAAAATTGGCAAAAAAAATTGGCATCCTGGCAACGAAAACCGATTACTCGTCGCGCTTCATTGTTTGCTCTTGGTTATGGCTTGGTACTATCAACAAGTTTGCTGAGTTGTGGTACCAAAACTAACCAAAATCAGTCTCAGTCGCAAACTAGCACACCTGTTTCTTCTAACCCTACTTCTTCTCCTGTTGCTGCTTCTACTCCTACTTCTACTAATAAAGTAGTGCGTATTGTTCGTTCAAAACAACTTACTGCTTTAGCTGTTCTAGAGAAACAAGGAACTTTGTCTGAAAAATTGTCACCCTTGGGTTACAAAGTAGAGTGGCTAGAATTTGCCGCAGGGCCTCAACAATTAGAAGCTATAAATACAGGTAATTTAGACATTGCTTCCACAGCAGAATCACCGCCAATTTTTATTCAAGCAGCAGGAGCACCTTTAGTTTATTTAGCTACTACGCATAAGAATGGTAAACTAATTTCTCTTTTAGTGCCACCTAACTCTCCAGCTAAAAGCATTAATGATTTAAAGGGCAAAAAAATTGCTTTTCAAAAAGCATCTATTGGTCACTATTTATTAGTTAAAGCTGTGGAAAAAGAAGGTCTAAAACTAACTGATGTAGAATCCGTTTACTTGCCTCCACCAGATGCAAACATAGCATTTAGTCAAGGAAAAGTAGATGCTTGGTTTGTTTGGGAACCTTTTGTTACTAGAGCAGTACAAAAAAATGTTGGTCGGGTTCTATTTGATGGCGGTGAACTAAGAGATACAAGAAACTTTTACTCTACCAGCCGTCAGTTTTACCAAGCAAACCCGGAAGTTATTAAAATATTTTTGGAAGAACTGCAAAAAGCCGAAATTTGGTCTAAAGATCACCCTCAAGAAATGGCAGAAATACTTGCTCCTGTAACTCAATTGGATGCACCTACATTAGTAGAAATGCACAAAAAAACTGAATGGGGATTACAACCAATTACAGAAGAAGTAACTGCCAAGCAACAAGAAGTGGCGGATATGTGGTACAAACTAGGATTAATCCCCAAACAAGTTAATGTTAGAGAAGGCTTTTTGTCGCCTCAAGAGTATGCTCAATTTACGCCCAGAGAGGTGTTAGCTAGTGTACCTCAAGAAAAATGATTGAGCAATTTAAAATTAGCTAAAAAGCCGATCGCACCTTTCTAACATATTGTACTAGTCAGCAGTTTGTCACACATCATTTATTATCAACAATTAGGAGAATTAGTTTCATGGGCAAGCTAAAATTCAAAAATTCGCTTCTGCAAAAATTGCTTGAAAATCCTCAGATCCAACTGATAATTCCTTGGCTGGTACCTTTTTTCCTAATTGCATTTTGGCAATATTTCTCTAATATTGGTTGGATTCCTACCCGAATTTTGCCTGCTCCTCTAGATGTACTAAATGCAGCTGTTAGATTAGCGATTTCAGGGGAACTGATTACTAATATTGGTATTAGTGCAAAAAGGGCTATTACAGGGTTTCTGCTTGGTGGAAGTATTGGATTTCTTTTGGGGTTAATTAATGGTATTTCACCAATATCAGAAAAGATCTTAGATACTTCTATCCAAATGCTTCGCAATATCCCCAACTTAGCTCTAATTCCATTAGTAATTCTCTGGTTTGGAATTGGTGATGAAGCTAGATTATTTTTAGTTTCTCTTGGTGTAATGTTTCCCATTTATTTGAATACTTTTCACGGGATTCGCAATGTCGATCCTGGATTGATTGAAATGGGTAGAGTTTATGGTTTAAATGCTTGGGGTTTATTTTGGAAAATCATTCTTCCGGGTGCAATGTCTTCCATTTTAGTAGGGGTACGTTTTTCTTTGGGTATTATGTGGCTTACTTTAATTGTAGCTGAAACGATCGCAGCTGATTCCGGTATCGGTTACATGGCGATGAATGCTAGGGAATTTATGCAAACAGATGTCGTAGTTTTGAGCATTTTATTGTATGCCTTGTTTGGCAAATTGGCTGATGTTTTAGCCAGAGGTTTGGAAAATTACTGGTTGCAATGGCATCCCAATTATCAAAAAGCCTGATTTAATTATTTTGACTTACTTGCAATAAATCGCTCCTCCACTATAAAACGGTATAAATCAGGAGATTAATACATGATCAACATTGTCGCGATCGCTGGTAGTCCGTCTCATCTTTCTAGAAGTCACATTCTAGTAGAATATGCCAGCAGCTTATTAAACTCTAAAGGTTTACATACTGATATTATTTCAGTTCGCAATTTTCCCCAAGAAGACTTAATTTTTGGGCGCTCTAATAATGATATTTTTGAACAATCAAAAGAATTGATTGAACAAGCAACTGGCATTATTATTGCTACCCAAATTTATAAATCTGCCTACACGGGTTTACTCAAACCTTTTCTTGATTTATTACCACAAAAAGCTTTATTGGGAAAATACATACTACCTTTGGTGACAGGGGGAACGATCGCTCATTTGTTAGCTGTTGATTATGCGTTAGAACCAATATTAACAGAATTAGATGAAAGACTTATTTTAAATGGTATTTATGTAGTAGATAAACAAGTTAGACGATGTTTAGATGGTAGTATACATCTGGATAAAGAAATTCACCAAAGGTTAAAAGCTTCTCTCAATGACCTTATTGAATCTGTCAAGCACTCACAAGCAACGACCAAAGAATTAGTTACTGCTTGCTAAACTAAATAGACTCAGATCTTGTACCAAGAGGCAGAGTCTCCATTGTTCGTTCCCAGGTTCAACCTGGGAACGAGAATCAGGGAGGTTCCACCTCCCTTGGTGTTCTTATCTCAGTAGACTAACCAAATCATTACTATGACTAACCCAACTGAATTACTGTACTCGCGCTACGGTCAGAGAAATTTTGATTTTGATACAAATTGGAACGATTCTTTAACCACACTGCTTTCTCACCGATCGATTCGCGCTTATTTGACCGATCCATTACCACCAGGAACTCTAGAAATCTTAGTGGCAGCGGCTCAATCTGCGGCTACTTCGTCTAATCTCCAGACTTGGAGTGTAGTTGCAGTCGAAACGGTTGAGCGCAAGGAAAAATTATCACAACTAGCAGGAAATCAAGCACACATCCGGCAATGTCCCCTATTTCTAGTTTGGTTAGCAGATTTGGCTCGCTTGACTTACGTTGCCGAATCACAAGGATTGCCTCACGAGGGGTTAGACTATTTAGAGATGTTTGTTATGGCAACCATTGATGCAGCGTTAGCGGCGCAAAATGCAGCTGTAGCGGCTGAGTCTCTTGGTTTAGGAACAGTGTATATCGGTGCATTACGCAACCGTCCAGAGGAAGTCGCAGAGGTATTGAATTTGCCACCTCATATCTTTGCAGTTTTTGGGATGTGTGTAGGTTATCCCGATCTGGAAAAGGCGGCTGCGATTAAGCCGCGTTTACCGCAACCAGCCGTACTGCATCGGGAAATTTATCAGCTGGCATCTCAGGAGGAGGCGATCGCTCGTTACAACGAAGTGATGAAAGCATTCTACACCGAACAAAAGATGAATGTCCCTGGTGATTGGTCGGAACATTCATCCAAGCGGGTGGCTACTCGTGAATCTTTGTCGGGACGCGATCGCTTGCGCGAGGCACTCAACAACCTGGGTTTTCCACTGCATTAACGGTCGATTAGCTGATTTCAATCGGTGAACCACCACCTAAATCCCCGCACCATCAAGAAATTCGGTAATAATTTGATCGCGGTCTACAGATGTATTTTCTTTAGGCTTTTGATGCTTCTGATCGTCCGCAGAAGTAACAGGTAATTGAGTTTGTAAATTCTCTACTTCTTGCTCTAAAATTTTAATTCGTTCAAACAAATTACGAATTACTTCTGCTTCTAAATCGGGTAAATTTTGATTCAATGGTGATTCTTCTTTAGCTCTCGAATTATGGATAATCCGTCCCGGAATTCCTACTACTGTACAATGGCTAGGAATATCCCTTAATACCACTGAACCTGCACCAACGCGAACGTGATCGCCGATATGGATATTACCTAATAACTTTGCTCCTGCACCCACCAATACATTATTACCTAATGTCGGGTGGCGTTTGCCTTTTTCTTTTCCGGTTCCTCCGAGAGTAACCCCCTGATAAATTAAGGCATAGTCACCCACAATTGCTGTCTCACCAATTACAACTCCCATACCATGATCGATCACCACTCCTTTACCAATTTTGGCACCTGGATGAATTTCAATTCCGGTAAAAAAGCGACTTAACTGAGACAGAAAACGCGGAAAAACAGGAATGCCTAAACTATGTAACCAATGGGCGATTCGATGACAGGATAAAGCTTGCAATCCAGGAGAACAAAACAGCACTTCCAACCAGTTACGGGCAGCTGGATCGCGTTGGAAAATGGCTTGCCAATCAGCCTTTAAAATAGCGATCGGGTTAGTTTTAACCGGGTGAAAACTGCTTCCTAAAGAAAAAGTAGATTCAAGCTGTTTAGCTGTTACGTTGTTTCGATTTTCCTCAGTTGTAGACTCAAAATTTTTCACAACTACGCTCCTAATCGCTAAATAAAACTCTGGCAAAAGTCAGCCAATTCATCTGTGTGCATCTGTGTTTATCTGTGGACATCTGTGGTTTAAAAATCAGAATTTTCGCATCTCACCAGAAATCTTCAAAAACATCTAAATTTTGGGCTGGAGAAAGAGGTTTATTTTTTTTTACCGCAGAGACGCAGAGGACGCAGAGGGAAGAAATGAAAGGTTTCGTCTGGGCTGAGAAACTTAGATTTTGGACTTTTGCCAGAAGTTTAAGGTGCTGAAATTCTCATTAACGGAAACGAATTGTTTGCAGAACTTCTACCAAAGTTTCAATTTCTTGATAAGTGTTGTAAAAGGCTAAGGAAGGGCGCACTGTACCTGTAATACCATACCTTTGCATGGTGGGTTGGGCGCAGTGATGACCAGCACGTACAGCAATACCTTCTTGGGCGAGGCGTTTGCCTACTTCTTCAACGGGAATATCATTGAGAAGAAAGGACAATACGCTAACTTTATGCGGTGCTGTACCAATTAAACGTAAACCGGGAATTTCTGCAAGGCGTTGCATTGCATATTCGGTAAGTTGGTGTTCGTACCGTTCGATGTTGGTCATTCCCAGGCGTGTGATATAGTCGATCGCAGCACCCAGCCCCACTGCATCTGCAATATTCGGAGTTCCGGCTTCAAATTTGGCTGGTGGATCGCTATAAATGGTTTTTTCAAAGGTGACATGACGAATCATGCTACCACCACCTTGCCAAGGAGGTAAATCTTCCAGAATTTCTCGTTTGGCGTAAAGCACTCCGATTCCATTTGGTGCAAAGAGTTTGTGACCAGAAAGAGTGTAAAAATCACAGTTTAATTCTTGCACATTTACAGGCTGATGGGAAACAGCTTGAGCACCATCAATCAGAACTCGTGCCCCATGTCGATGGGCGATTTCTGTCATTTCTCGCACTGGGAGAATGGTTCCCAAAGCGTTAGAAACCTGGGTAATTCCAACGATGCGAGTGCGTGGCCCTAAAAGTCGGGTATATTCTTCTAAAATAACCTCGCCATTGTCACTTATCGGAATTACTTTGATAATTGCTCCAGTTTCCTGTGCTAACATTTGCCAAGGCACAATATTAGCATGGTGTTCCAAATTGGAAAGTAAGATTTCATCTCCGGCGCGGATGTTTTTGCGACCATAAGTTTGGGCTACTAAGTTGATCGCTTCGGTTGTTCCCCGGACAAAGATGATTTCGGAACTGGAACTTGCACCTAGAAACCGTTGTACTTTTTCCCTAGCAGCTTCATAAGCATCTGTTGCTCTTGCTGCTAAAGTGTGGGCAGCCCGATGAATGTTAGAGTTGTCTTGCTGATAATAGTGGGAAAGGGCATCAATCACATTTTGCGGCTTTTGAGTTGTGGCGGCGTTATCTAACCAAATCAGGGGTTTGCCGTTTACTTTTTGATGCAGAATGGGAAAATCCTTGCGGATAACTTGAACATCAAAAGGTGCGTCGGACTTTAACCCCAAATTTTCCAACTCCGGGGTAGCTAGGAAATAAAAAGAGGGTTGAGGTGTTTCGCGATCGAAAGCTTTTTGCAATTCTACCTGACTAACAGGGAAAATAGAAGTAGGCTTTGGAGGAGTGGCAATTGACGTACCCGGAATTTCGCTGGGGGAAACAGGAGAAATTTCGGTATACTCTTTCAAAGCTTCCACATTCCAAGCATCGCTGGGGGAAGAAACGCTAGAGAATGCAGCAGGAGTTTCCCGATTAGAGGTAAGTTGCAGTTGGGCAAATGCCTGTTTTAAGCTAGTCTCTAAGTTATTCGGAAGCATTTGGGCACTTAACTGTTTGGCGATTTCGGTTAATGCTTCCTCACTCAGAGTTTGATTTGGTGCTTGATTTCCTAGATTAGGTGTTGTTGCTTGACTTACTGATGGAGTTTCTGGGATGGGGTTAGTATCTTCCTGGGGTAAAGCGGTATAGAGTTGATTTGCGATCGCTTCCACAACACTCGGATCAAACATCATACTACCCTCATTAGGCGAAGGATGGTTGCTTTCACCATTAAGCCCTTGAATATTGATAGTCATGGTAGTATCCAACTTCAACGTTTTCCAGTACGGCTAAAGCATCATCGGTAAGGACTGCACAGGAGAAGTATAGCGTCATCAAGTAAGAAGCTACCGCCTGGGTGTTGATTCCCATAAACCGTACAGATAAACCTGGGAGTTGTTCGCCGGGAATGCCAATCTTATGCAAACCAACTACACCTTGTTCTGTTTCGCCTACTCTTACTAATAGGATATTGGTTTTACCGGGGCCTTGGGGATTGGCTGTGCGGTTTTGTACTTCTAGTTTGTCGCAAGGTACGATCGGAATACCACGCCAGCAAATGAAAGGACAACCGAACAAATTGATGGTTGTTGGTGGTACGCCGCGACGAGTGCATTCCCGTCCAAAGGCTGCGATCGCTCTCGGATGTGCTAAAAAGAAGGCAGGTTTTTTCCACACGCGAGTAATCATTTCATCGAGATCGTCGGGTGTTGGCGCACCATAACGAGGCTGAACGCGCATTAATGGTGAAGCAGCTTTGAGTAAACCGAAGTTTGGGTTATTAATAATTTCCCATTCTTGCTTTTCTTTCATGCCTTCAACTGAGAGACGCAGCTGTTCGCGTAGCTGATCGATCGGTTCGTTGTAAATATCAGTGACGCGAGTGTGAACGCGCAAAATTGTCTGCACCAAACTTAAATCATACTCTTGCGGTTCAATTTCGTAGTCTACAAACGTAGCAGGTAAATCAGCTTCGCCTTCATAGTCGGCGGCGAGGGCAATTTTCTCTTCTCCAAATGGGTTAAGAAGGGATTTTAACCGCAGCCGATTTTCTATATTTTGCTGCAAGTTGTTTCGCAGTGTGGGAAATTGAGCCACTATTTGATCGAAGCAGGCTTTAGCAAGAGTCAATAAACGACAAGAACTTAGGGTGCGGATGCAGACTTCGCTGGCTGTTTCTTGATAAAGATTGGTTTCCCCAAAGAAATCTCCTGCACTCAAGACAGCAACGCGCAAATTTTCCCCTTGATCTCCACCAGTAAAAACTTCTAATTTGCCTTCAACTACAATATAGAGTTTGTCTCCTGGTTGACCTTCACAAATCAGGCATTCACCAATCCCAAAATTTTGGGTTTGGAAACGGTTGGCGATCGCTGCTGTTTCCGATTGATCGAGGCAGGAAAACAGCGGAATTTTCCGCAAATCTTCTAAGACAACTGTAGAAACTCCGTTGCTATTATTAATGCGAACTTTAGGGGTTTCTTTGAGAACAATTTTGGTACGATTGACGCGATATGTTCCTGATTGTACTTGCACCCAAGGCAGAAAATGCAACAACCAACGAGGTGTAATCCCCACCATTTGGGGAATTGTATTTGTTGTAATCGCTAGATTGCGGGCAGCTTTGATATCAATACTTTGCTGCGGACGGTGGTTGGGATTTGTGGCGATGTTGACCATAGTAATACAGCCATTTTAGGCTGGAAATCTACGAAAATACAAAGGCTCGCACTTAGGTTCTAGAACTTGTTTTTACCTTATTTCAGAAACTAAGTTTGTTATTTTTCTTACATTTAAGAGTTTATACCCATTTATTAAATTAAAATATAAAATAATAATTAAAAAAATAGTTTTTAGTTAAAAAATACAGTAAACATATCGGCGTTCTTTGTTTAGTTTATTAGTAATATTATCAGGTATTAGTAAAAGTTATTTTTACAGCAAATACTGCTTTAAATATCTGTTATATAGTCTGATTTGATACTAAATTCGGGTTAATTACCTCTTTCCTTTGAATGACGTTCACGTAGCATGGGCATAGTGTATAGATACGATAGCGTATTGATGCCGTTAGAGTTTAGCAAAACGCGATCGCATTTCCCGACACTAATAAAGAGGTGTAAGAAGATCAAGAGGAGGAGGCAGCTAACCCAAATTTAGTATGATTAATTATTTATAAGTAAATAATTAATCAAATATCCTGTTTAAATCCAAGCTCGGCTATATTGTACAGGCCAAACTTTATCTTTTCCTAGCTGTTTAGCGGCTCGATGAGGCCAATAGGGATCGCGCAAAAGTTCACGACCTAATAATATTATATCTGCTTGACCTTGACGAATAATTTGGTTGGCTTGTTCTGGTTCTGTAATTAATCCTACTGCTCCAGTTGGGATATTGGCTTCGCGGCGAATTCGATCGGCAAAAGGAACTTGATAACCGGGATGTGTGGGAGGTTTTACATTGGGTAAAATGCCTCCTGATGAACAGTCAATTAAATCTACACCCAAATATTTAAGTTTGTCGGCTAAAGCAATGCTCTGTTCGATATCCCAAGCATTTTCTAACCAATCAGTAGCAGAAATTCTTACCCAAAGTGGATAACTGTCAGGTAAAATTCCTCGCAATTTTTCTGCTATTTCTCGCACTAAACGAGTCCGATTTTCCCAACTTCCGCCATATTCATCTCGACGATGGTTAGAAAGAGGTGAGAGAAATTGATGCAATAAGTAACCATGCGCTGCGTGAATTTCAATTACTTTAAAACCTGCTTCTACTGAACGTCTAGTAGCTTGCACGAAAGCATCAATTATTTGCTCAATTTCTGCAATATCTAATGCTTTGGGAAGGTGGTAATTTTCGTCAAATGCGATCGCAGAAGCTGACACCACAGAACGCCAACCACCCTCATTTTCATCGAGAACTTTTCCCCCTTCCCAAGGAGTCGCAGTGCTGGCTTTTCTCCCCGCATGAGCTAGTTGAATACCTGCTATTGCGCCAAATTGTTCAATTCCAGAGACAATTTTCGCTAACCCTTCAATATGTTGATCAGTCCAAATTCCTAAATCTTGGGGGCTAATACGTCCTCTTGGTTCGATCGCAGCTGCTTCAGTAAAAACTAATCCTGCACCACCAACAGCACGACTGGCTAAATGTATAAAATGCCAATCATTAGCATAGCCATCAACACTAGAATATTGACACATTGGCGACACAGCAATTCGGTTGCGAAAAGTCACGCCTCTTTGGTTTAGTGGGGTAAATAAATCTGTCATATATTTAACCTTTACTCCTCAGTAGTTTTATCAAAAAATGAACTAACTTTAATTATAAAGTTCTAATTTATGCACTCTCTGCCTGAAACCTAGATCCCCTCAATACTGCTTGGTTAAGCAAATTTTTGGTCTGTAGGGGCGAAGCATTCGGGCAGAAAATCTAGGTTTTGAGCCATAAATTTTGACCCGAATGCTTCGCCCCTACCCTTAACCGAGCAGTATTTAGATCCCCCCTAACCCCCCTTTTTAAGGGGGGAACTTATAAGCCGCTTTTTTTAAGAGGTTGGGGGATCTCAGTGCGTAAGCCCTAAAAGTGTAAAATCTCTCCCAACTCTTTCTCTGCGTTCTCTGCGCCTCTGCGGTTCAAAAAATTCATAAATTCTTATTCCCTACTTGCTGAATTTTTTGAATTGCTCGTTGTGAGTAAATAGAAACATCTTTATCAGGGTCATCTAAAGCTTGTTGGAGTGCGTTTAATGCTTGAGTATTACCTATATTACCGAGAGCGATCGCACTTTCTTTGCGAACATCAGAATACTGATCAGACAAAGCTTTAATTAATGCAGGTAAAGCGCGATCGTCTGGGATTTGCTGAATAGCTTTAGCTGCTTCTTTCCTTATCTGCCAATGTTCATCTTTTAAAGCAATTTCTAAAGCAGGAATAGCAGCTATATTACAATGAATCCCTAAAGATTTAGCTGCATTCCGGCGCACTTGCCAATCAGCATCTTTAGTCAAAGATTCGCATAATAAATCGATCACTTCTTCATCTTTTAAATGCCCTAAAGTTAAAGCAGCTTCTCGCCGGACAATTTCCGCTGAATCATTAATTAAAGCTAACGCAAGTGGACATTCTTTTACTTGGTTAAGATAACGTAACGTAGTAACAGCAGCTTCCCTTAACTCAGGGTTTTTCGCTTGAAAGAAAGGTATGATATATGGCAAAGATTGGGAATCATGGATTTTTCTTAACAAAATCAACACACTCAATCGAATGTTGACATTATCCCGTTTAATCGCATCAAGTAAAATCAATAAATGTTCTGCTGAAACTAACTCGCTCAAAGCTGCTAAAGCTTCAAGCCGAATTTCTATATCTGGTGAAACCAGGGTTTCTAATAAAGCGGGAACAGCTACCGAATTACCAATCTCTTTGAGAGCAGTTATCGCTAATTTTTGTACAGTGAAATCTACATCTTTTGTCGCTATGATTAAGCTAGAGATTGCTGCTTCATCAGCCAAATATTGTAAGTTTTTCACGGCTATTAAGCGATCGTCTAAATTAGGCGATCGCAACATTTCCAGCCATCCCTCTAACTCATTATCCGTATCTACAGACATTCTACTTCCTCTAACGTAACAAAAAGGGAATTTGCACAGTTATTGCCTTAGTAGGACATTCTTTTTCACAGGGTAAACAAAACCAACATTCATCATATTTCATGTAAGCTTTACCTGTTTCTGGATTTTTGGCTAACACATCCAAAGGACAAGCTTCAATGCAAACAGTGCATTTTTCTAAACATTTTGATTCATCTACAATTACCGGAGCATCAACTCTTTGATTAATTAAAGTCATAATTACCTCACTGCCAATACTGCTCGGGTTTTGGGTAGGGGCGAAGCATTCGGGCAACAATTTATTACTTAAACCCTAGACTTTCTGCCCGAATGCTTCGCCCCTACAGAGTTTAATTTGCTTAACCGAGCAGTATTGACCTCACTGCTACATTGTAAACTTCTTTTTGCAAATCAATATCCACAATATAAGGCTCAACTGGGCGCTTAAATAGTTTCATTTCTCCTAATTCATCCTTTTTCAAATTAACATGACAAAACCATTCATCATCGTTTTTTTCCGGGTAATCAAGACGGTAATGATAAAGACCCCAGCGAGTTTCTCGACGATACAAAGAAGCCCTGGCTGCCATTTCCGCACAATCTCTAATAAAATGAACTTCCTGACAACGCATTAGTTCATGAGGATCGCGTGCGCCCATCAAATCTAAAGTTTCATGATAACGCAGAAAATGGCTTAAACCAATCTCCATTTTATTCCCCACTTTTGGCGGTTGCAAATAATCATTAACTAACCGCCGCAGTTTATATTCAACTTGAGTATGAGGAATTCCATTAGGGCGAGTTAAAGGAGCATAAATTCGCTGTTTTTCAGCTTCTAAAAAATCTTCATTAGGTTCAAGATAATCTAAATTTTGGATATAGTCAATAGCGTTAATTCCAGCAATTCTACCAAACACAAATGCCCCAATCATATAATTATGAGGAACGCTTGCCATATCTCCCGCAGCATACAATCCAGGTACAGTTGTTTCTGCTTTTTCATTTACCCAAACACCGGATGCACTATGACCGCTACATAATCCTATTTCGGAAATGTGCATTTCTACACCGTGAGTCCGGTAATCTTCGCCTCTACCTTCATGAAATCTACCTCTACTTGGTCGTTCGTTTGTCCAAAGAATCGATTCAATTTCGGCGATCGTATCCTCATCTAAATGGGTCATTTTTAAATAAATTGGCCCTTTGCCGGAGTGTAATTCTTTCCAAATTTCCAGCATCATTTGACCACTCCAATAATCGCAATTAATGAAGCGATATCCCTCAGCATTAGCTGTATAAGCGCCAAAAGGCCCAGCAACATAAGCACAAGCAGGGCCGTTATAATCTTTAATTAACGGGTTAACTTGAAAGCATTCAATATTGCTTAATTCTGCCCCTGCATGATACGCCATTGAATACCCATCTCCGGCATTTGTGGGATTTTCATAAGTGCCGTAAAGATAGCCAGAAAGTGGAAGTCCTAAACGTCCACAAGCACCCGTACAAAGGATAACTGCTTTGGCTTGAATTACGATAAAATCCCCGTTTCTAACATCAAATCCTACGGCACCAATAGCCCGGTTTTCTGTTACTAAAACACGGGTTGCCATGACGCGGTTAGTCACTTGAACTTTGTGGCGTTTAACTTGTCGGGCTAAGATTGGTTTTAAGTCTTTACCTTCTGGCATTGGTAAAACATATTTACCTACCCGATGGACTTGTTTTAAGTCGTAATTGCCTTCAGCGTCTTTTTGGAATTTTACCCCCCAACTTTCCAACTCTTGAATTACTTCATAGCCTAATTTGCCAGTTTGATAGACTGCTTTTTGATTGAGAATGCCATCATTAGCTAGGGTAACTTCGCGGACATATTGTTCAGGTGTGGAATGACCGGGAATTACAGCTGTATTTACGCCATCCATTCCCATTGCGATCGCACCACTGCGGCGAATATTCGCCTTTTCTAAAATCAACACTTCGGCATTAGGATTAGCTTGTTTTGCCTTAATCCCAGCCATTGTTCCTGCTGTCCCACCCCCAATGACTAACACATCAGTTTTTAGCCATTGGGTGTTGATGTTGGTTTCCATTTCAATTACTTGTTGTCTTTCCAAACAATTTCTTTAACGTTTATTTGTTTCGGGATCAGATTGATTTTTTGGAATGCGTCAGCTACTTGTTGCTGTCCAGCGATAACTTCATCCGTAATTGGCAAGACACCATACTCTTTGCGTTTTTCTGATACTTCCAAAATAGCTGGATCGATGCCTAATTCAGTCCCTAAAAATTTTGCTACTTCTGATGGATTACTCTTCGCCCAGTCGCTGGTTTTAGTTACTTCATCTAAAACAATTTTTAACTGTTGAGGACGAGTTTCTACAAAAGATTTGGATGCTAGATAATAACCCCGATTTGGTGCCAAGTCAGTTGCATCTGTTAATATACGTGCGCCTATGGCTTTTTCTGCTACTGCCAAGTAAGGGTCCCAAACTGCCCAAGCATCTACATTTTTACCTTCAAAAGCAGCACGACCATCAGCAGGAGTGAGAAAAGCTGGCTTGATATCAGTATATTTTAATCCGGCTTTTTCTAAGGCTTTTACTACTAGGTAATTAGTGTTAGAACCCTTAGCAAAAGCAATTTTTTTACCTTTAAGATCGGCGACACTTTTAATCGGTGAATCTTTATGAACAACGATCGCTTCTGCTTTCGGCCCCAAAGGTTCGTAAGCAACATAAACTAAAGGAGTACCTGCGGCTTGGGCGAATACAGGTGGCGCTTCCCCAGTGTAGCCAAAATCAATGCTCCCGGCGTTCATTGCTTCCAACATCGGTGGCCCTGCGGGAAATTCTGTCCATTTTACACTTGCGCCGGAAGTTGCCAAGGCTTTCTCTAATTCGCCTTTTCCTTTCAAGGCATTGAGTACCGTTGCTGCTTTCTGGTAGCCAATGCGAACTTCAGCACTAGGGTTAGTGGTAGGGCTGGGAATGGCAGCGGGAGAATTGGCTGTGTTGATGTTTGCGTTAGAAGAACAAGCCGAAATAGCTAAACTCACGGCGAATCCCACGAAAAACATCAGCGCAAAGGTACGAACTGACTGATTTTGCCAAACTGAGAACAAATTACTCACAATGCCCAACCATCGTGGTTTTTGCAGGTTAGACAACATAACTCCTCTAAATTTTGCGATCGGAAAATACTCTATGTCTCTTGCAAACTACGGTAAACTGGTAGACATATCGTAGCTTGCAATAAAAATATCACATGAATTAAGTCAAAATGCAAGTAGGGACACGGCATGAATAAAGATAACGTAAAAGTTGCAAATATTAATGATGCCGTGTCCCTACCCCCACCGATAGACTTTTTCAAACATTGTCTAAGAGCGCTAAAGCGCAACAACGTACGTTTTTTAATGCGATCGCCAATATTCATTCTTGAAATGGCGCGATTTATTTACAAACCAAACTGCTAATAATACGATCGCAGTACCAGAGAGGATAAAAGCAGGAATATAACCGAAATTATCCACAATTCGACCGATCGCAGCAGCACCAATTCCCTGACCGAGAAACAGATTAAATGCAAATAGAGAAACGGCTGTTCCTCGTGATTCAGGAGACATTTCTGTGGCTCTAGTTTGTAAAGTGCTGTGGAACATATAAAATCCTAATCCACTGAAAATAGTTCCGGGAATAAATAGCAACCAACTTTTAAATAAACTGATGGATAAGTAACAGATAAATACCAGCGATCCACCAACTAAAACTAAACCTGATTCCCCTAAACGGCGCACCAGCAATTTAACAGAAGCACTATACAGTAGTCCACCAATCCCAAAACCACTTAATAGTACACCAATTGTTATGTATGGTAAATGGTAGCGATCGCGAATAAATGCTCCCATATAAGCATAGCTACCAAATAGAAAGAAGCCTTCAATAAATACTGTAGTAATTACCAAACGGACGGCTGATTGATTAATCAGTTGCCAGTAAGGTTTTAGTAAAGCATAACCGCTTTCTGCTTCTGTACTTTTTGGCTGTAAATGATACTGTTTTGTTCCTTGCCAAAAGATAAATGCTATCCCCATTGATGCTATTCCAAACAGCAGAAAGATATCACGCCAACTGAGATATTCGCCAAAAATTCCGCCTAAACTGCTACTAAGAATTTGACCAAGCATCAGCGAACTTAAATAACGTCCGATCGCAGTTTGACGTTCAGCGTAGGGGAAATTGTCGCCAATATAAGCTAAAGAAAGCGGTATAATACCCGCAGCAAAAATTCCGGTCAAAAATCGCAGCAGAATTAGGAGTGGTAAACTTGGTACAAAGGCACAAGCTACTGTTCCAACTGCAAAAATTGCGATCGCAAAAGTCATCACTTTTAGCTTGCCGATGCGATCGCCTAAAGGCCCATATACTAATTGAAACAAACCATAAGGGATAGTATAAGCTGAAATAATTACTGCCGTGTAACCTACACTTGTACCAAACTCATTGGCAATCACTCGCAGCAAGGGATCAATTACTCGCATATCAGCGATCACCATGAAGGAAATAGCCCCTAACAAAATTAACGAAATCCTTGGGCTATCTGCTTTTTCTGCCACTAACTTTGCCACTAAACTCTCGCGTTTTTTACATATAACTTTTCTATCCTATTGATTCTACCAAAGAATTGTTTGGTATTTCCTTATTTAACCAATCCAAAAATTCTTTATTTACACCACTAGGAGTAAGTTCAGCAATAAAATTGGTGTAGGAAATATGTTTACGAATGACCTCTTCAATTCTTTCTCGATAACTTGATTGAGTTTTAATTATTAAAACTATTTCCGGTTCTTGAACAATTTTACCTTCCCAACGATAGGCACAGGTAATGGCAAACCAGTTAACACAAACTGCTAATTTTTCTTCTAGCAGAACTCGCACAATTTGCATAACTTCATCGGTGTTATTGAGTGTGACGTAATAAAGTTTCATAACTTTCAGGAAAATAACTTAAACACAGGCAACCAAAATTTAGCATAATTAAGATTTTGCGAGGAATTAACAGGCTGTTTAGCGGTTAATTCAATATTCATCTTTTGCTGATTTTCTTGTTTCTCTATTTCCAGGTTCCAGACAGGTGAATTAACTAATCCACTTGCCCAAGGTTCGCCTTCCATTAACTCCCGTTCTAGATGATCAAACATATTACTTATCATCCTAATTTCAGTAAGAAAAAAGTAGCAGATTGAGAGGAGAAAAAACATCTGCTACTAGTAAGTGTTCGACTACAAAACGGTTAGCTAATTTGGAGCTAATTCTTTACCAACTGTTTGGGAGAACCTACAGCTTTGACAAAATCATCTAATGAATGTTGCAGCCTTTGTGCAATTTCTTCGTCAAGCTGAATACTACCATCCTGTTGTCTTTGAATTTGTTTATCCACAGCATAAACGCCGCCGAGAATATGTCGTCCGCCTAACTCAGTTAACACTGGTTTTAAGGCATAATCCACTGCTAGTAAGTGAGCGATCGTACCGCCTGTAGCAATGGGTAAAATAATTTTACCTAATAACGCTTTCTGTGGCAATAAATCCAAAAAAGATTTTAGTAAACCAGTGTAAGCTGCTTTATAAATTGGAGTAGCGATAATTACTCCTTGAGCTTTTTCTAAAAGCGCTTTTGGTTGTTCTAAATTCGGGCTATCATAGCGCCCAAATACTAAATCTTCTGCGGGAAAGTCGCGGACAGAAATAATATCGATATTGTAACCTTGTTGCTGCAATAATTTAGTTGCATATTCCACCAAACTGTAAGTTCTAGATGGGTGGGATGGGCTACCTGCGATCGCTAAAATATTTGCCATTTCAACAACTCCTAAAGATAAATTTTTGATGTAAACTTCAAACTGCTTGGGGTGTATGATGAGAATTTGCAGTAGTTTTATTAGCCATATCTTTCGCAGTATTTACCTTTTGACTCAAACGTTGATAAGGACGGCGCAAACTTTTTGTTTCTACTTCCCAAATGTAACCGTTAACTACAACATCTTGGGGAATTAGCGGCGAACTTTGTAACAATTCAACCTGTTTTAAGCACACTTCATCCACATCAGTAAAAGTTTTGATCCATTTGGAAAATACACCTTTCGACAATTTTAATTCTGGTAAAGCTGGATCGATAGAAACTTCATCTATATTAATCCCTCTTTTGAGCAAAATTTCACTGAGTAAATCTCCAGAAGCCGTCATCATACCACACTCAGTATGATTAATTACAATGATTTCTTTAGTGCCAAAAAACTGAGTAGTTAACATTGCAGAACGAATGGCATCATCAGTTACTAATCCCCCTGCATTGCGAAAAATATGAGCGTCTCCTTCGCTAATTCCTAATGCTTTTTCTACAGGTAAACGCTCATCCATACAAGCTAATACCCACAAACGTTTATTGTTAGGAATTCCTAACTGTCTTCGCAATGCCCAAGCTTCTTTTTCGGATAGTTTTTGATCTATCTGCTGGTGTAACATTAAAAAATCTCCAAGTAGTTAATCAACCGTAGTTGTCGCTCTTTCTTTTAACTGCTGGTTGGGGAATTTTTCGTTAGCAACAATTTCCCCAAACGGGCTTAAAACTAACTGCTGTTCAACATTAGGTAAATTGTCTAACGGCAACCGAGGAAATAATAATTCTGCCACTCGGTAAGCTTCTTCTAAATGGGGATATCCAGAGAAAACAAAAGTATCAATTCCTAAGTCTGTATATTCCAACATTCGTGCTGTAACAGTATCTGGATCGCCAACTAAAGCAGTTCCCGCACCGCCTCTGACTAAACCAATTCCAGACCAAAGGTTAGGGCTAATTTCTAATGTTTCACGACTACCGTTATGCAGTTGTGTCATGCGTTTTTGTCCTTCGGAATCCATACGAGAAAACGCTTTTTGGGCAGTAGCGATCGCATCTTCATCTACATATTTAATCAGCTGATTTGCTGCCTCCCAAGCTTCGCTTTCCCTTTCTCGCACAATGACGTGCAAGCGAATGCCAAATTTTACTGTTCTCCCTTGTGCCTCTGCTAATCTCTTAACATCAGCAATTTTTGCTGCTACTTGTGCAGGTGGTTCGCCCCAAGTTAAATAAACATCAATATGCTTGGCAGCAATTTCGTGAGCAATAGGAGAAGAACCGCCAAACCATAAGGGTGGATGAGGTTTTTGTACTACAGGAAACAGTATTTTACCACCTTGAATATCTAAATAATCTCCTTTAAAATTCGCTTCTTCTCCAGATGCAATTTGCCGCCATACTGTTAAAAATTCATCAGTTAATCTGTAGCGATCGTCATGATTTAAATGCAAACCATCTCCCGCTGATTCTACAGGATCGCCGCCTGTCACAATATTAATTAATAAACGTCCGTTAGAAATGCGATCGAACGTTGCTGCCATTCTCGCTGCCACCCCAGGCGACATCAACCCCGGACGAACCGCCACCAAAAAACGCATCCGCTGTGTGTGCGTTACTAAGCTAGATGCCAAAATCCAAGCATCCTCACAAGAACGACCAGTCGGTAACAACGCCCCCGTGTAACCTAAATTATCAACAGCTTGAGCAATTTGACGCAAATAAGGAAAGCTAACTGCGCGTCCACCAAAAGATGTAGCTAAATAACGACCATCCCCATGTGTAGGGATAAACCAAAGAACTTGCATCGAGTGAAATCCTCCTTTTTTTCTGATGTTTGTACAACTTGGCAGACGTGCAGACAACTACCAAACAACTAGAACATAGCCAATGCCGAACATAAAATACGGTAACTCAATCGATTTACGTGGTTTTATGCCTTAGACTAGCAGTATGTCACACTCACCATAACTAGACAAGTTCTTTTTATACAAAATCTGGGATTTTTTTTGCTTTGGTGGGAACTGCGATCGTCTAGGTCTGCGCTCTCTATTTCAATTAACCAAGTAACTCATCATTTTCTGGCTCTTTTCTAACTAAAACTACCAGACAAAGACAACTAAAAAACAGCTTAGTAAAATTCAATGATTGACTATCTAAAACAATAAAAATACCTATTCCTATGAGGAAGAAACCTACAAAATTACTACTGTACGAATTTAGTAAATTATTAACAATTAAATTATCTGTTAGTTTTTGGGCTGTATAGCACCAAACTCCTACTAAACAATAAAATATGCTGAAAATTACTAACAGGTTTGTGGGAGAACTGTGAGCAAATAAAGGCACATAAACACTAATATTATCTGTTCCGTTAGCCACTGTAAGTGCTGCTATAGTATAAGTTTGAGGAGAAATCAAGTTACTTAGAATAGAATTCACATTTAATTCTGTGGATAATTCTACTTTTGACAATTCATTTTTTTTATTTAATAGGCGATCAAGACCAAGAATGATAGGAATGAAACCTAATAACCCGATCGCATCCTGGGGAATAACCAACCCGCCCAAAAAACCTGGTAAACTAGTAATTACTAATATTGTGAAGCCAAGGTATTGACCAAAAAGAACTTGTTGGTAGCGAAATGATGAGTTTTTCTGAGAAAACAATAACAACAGAATAGCTAAGTCATCTATATTAGTAGCAGAGAATGCTGTTACACCTGTAGTAATCGCCGTTACTAACCCACTCATTGCTACAATTCCTTATTTATTGCCAAATTAATATTAATATTAAAAGGAACTTCTTTCATAAATCAACATGACTGGTACAGGAACAGCTATTGCTGAAGGAATCATCGCTTTTGCAGCAACGAATATTGATGATATCATTATTCTTTTACTATTGTTATCACAAGTAGGCGAAAATTTTCGGCGGCGAAACATCTTTATTGGTCAATATCTTGGTTTTGCAATTCTAGTTGCTGCCAGTCTACCAGGATATTTTGGTGGTTTGGTAGTAAAGCAGGAATGGATTGGTTTGTTGGGATTACTACCTATAGCTATTGGAATTAAGCAATTAATCGATCGCGAAAAGGATGATACACAAGTACAAAGTGTAAGTAACGACTTTCAACAAAACTTACCCAGTAACTCACTCATAGCTTTTATTTTTAGTATTTTCAATCCAAAGACTTATCAAGTAGCTGCAATCACAATTGCTAATGGAGGTGACAATATTAGTATTTATATTCCCTTATTTGCTGGTCAAAATCTTAATGATTTACTAGTAATTTTGGGAGTATTTTTTATCATGGTAGGCGTTTGGTGTGGAATCGCTTACTCATTAACTCTGCATCCTAATATTGCTTATTTGTTAAGTCGCTATGGTAAGCCGATCGTACCTTTTGTCTTAATTGGGTTGGGTTTATTTATTATGTACGAAAGAGGAACTTTTGAACTGTTGCGCTCGGCATTCAATTAAGCTTGATTAATTAGTTTCCAACTAGCCATTGTTAAAATGCTATAAATAATCAAACGTAGTGCAGGTTGGGGCGTGAGTTTGCAAAGTTTTGCACCAACCAAAACCCCCGGTACTGTACCTAACCAAATTGGCAAAACTAAATTCCAATCGACTGTTCCTAAACCTAAGTGTCCCATTGAAGTAAACGTTAAGAGAATAGAAGCTTGAGAAATATCTGTACCAACTAATTTTTGAGAATCAAGGCGGAAAAAAGTAATTAATGCCAGCGCAAACATTGAACCGGAAGCTACACTAGTTAACCCAACTAAACAACCTAAAACTGCTCCAATTCCCATTGTTAATAACCGACCCGAATTAGTTGTTAAATCAAACTTGGGTGGAGAAGGTAAATTTAATTGGGGCAGAAAAAATTTTAGTAATGATTGTGTTATTGCGGAAAAAGTAACTAACACCATCATGGTGCCAATTAAGCGAAGTAAAATAGTATCTAAATTTAAACCTTCAATTTGTCTGAGTAAATATAAAAGTCCGATTCCAGAAAGTGACCCAGGTACACTTCCCAAGGCTAACCATTTGACTACTTCACAATCAAGAGTTTTTTGCTGCCAATGTTTAACGCTACCAATTACTTTCATTAACGTAGCAGCTACGACATCAGAACTAACTGCGATCGCAGGCGGCACTTGAAACAGGAAAATCAACATTGGTGTAATCAACGATGCGCCGCCAATCCCTGTCAATCCGACCAAGATGCCTACTATAAAACTCAGTGGTGTTAGTAATAAATAACTCATATAACTCCCCTACTCCTAATATAACCTCCGAAACTACAGTTGCCGATAACTTTACCTAATCTTTGCGATCGATTATCTTGCACTAAGACTCGGCTCATTTGCAACTCTCTTCAGCTTATTGAATTAACTCCGTTAATTCGATCGACTTACCGTATTTTATCGGAAGTATTACCAAAAAGCTATAGATCGTAGTATCTGCCTATACAGAATCGCCCAAAAGCCTTGTAAATTAGGTAAGCAGCAATTTAGTTCTTAATATTCAATTGAATAATTAATCACTTAAAGTTATTAATTCAACAAATAAGAATGTTTGATTTTATTGATTTAGCTGCTATATTACTTAGCTGCGGGAAAGGAAACAGATGATGATTGGGATTGCGATGGCTATTATTTACCTGCGGGAACTCAAGTATTTTTCGGTCTGAGTGGCGAAACACAAACCTTGACCGAACCCGTTGCAGTTAAGTTTGTAGATGGAACGCAATCAATTATTAGAACCAATCCAGCCAGAGGTGCAGTTGAATTTGATCTCGTTCCTGCAAAGGTCTTTAAAGCAGGTGAAATTAGCTGGATGATTCCTAACTTATTTCAAGCAGATATTAATGCCCAAACTCCTACTCCCCAACTGATTGATTAGATATTGTACAGTTCAATAATCGATTTTGAGGTTATTAATTGGGCAATAACCTCTTTTTTTTATTTTTATCTAGATGGCAAAATACTGAAAACGTGATACAGCTAGATTATAAAGTTGCCTTATCAAACCTAACTCTGGGAAAGCTAACCGAGAGAAGATGTTTACTTCTCAAAAAGCAATAATGTAACAAAGTTGACAAAAAAAACAGTAAGGCATAAATTTAGGTTATATATTACTAAATTGGTAATATTATCGGATTTTAATAATAGTAAAAAAAACATAAATCTAATTAGTAATTCCCTTGATTTTTACTCAAGATTAATTTACTATCTTTATTCATGGAGAATGCTTAAGTTCAATGAAAATACATCTATCGTTAGACAGGATATATAGGCGAAGGAGTAATTGCCAAATGCAAGCTTTATCCATAAAGGATAATACTGAAACCTCTATATTAATAGATATAAGGGGTTCACTCTAGCCATTACTAGAATAGTTAATACAACTATTACTATTTATGTAGTAGCTGAAGTGAACAAGCTGGAGTTAACTTAAGGCGTATATGGCTTTACAGATATTGTTGAAACATCTAAAGCTGATATGGCTAAGTAGTAAAAACATATAAAAAAGAGGTGCAAACATTGAATATTTGGGAATTTACTTCATTAGTTTGGATAGGTTCATTTACTGCTGGCTTTGTGGGGGCGCTGACTGGCTTAGGCGGTGGCGTAGTTATTGTTCCCTTGTTAACTTCAGTATTTGGAGTTGATATTCGCTATGCTGTTGGCGCTTCTTTAGTTTCCGTAATTGCTACTTCATCTGGTGCAGCATCTGCTTATATTAAACAAGGTTTCACTAATTTACGGTTAGGAATGTTTTTAGAAGTAGCAACAACAATGGGAGCATTAATGGGTGCCATAATTGCTGCTTTTATTTCTGTTAAAGCACTAACTATTGTCTTAGCAGTTGTTCTACTGTATTCAGCT
>NZ_JBHFNQ010000151.1:0-50554 GCF_041929345.1 Floridaenema aerugineum BLCC-F46 | reverse complement strand
GCCGAAGTTAACATTCCTGAATACGGGGTCGTTAACTTAAACGAATTACAATTAGTGGTCTTTCGTGACCCACAAAACGGGGAGTACAATTCAAAACAAATCTTGACAAGCAGAACAATTCAGCCCTTAGCCTTTTTTGATATTGCCATTTCCATCGATTTGATTCTTAACAGTTAGTTGATTAAAGATGGCAATCCTAAATGATACTAAATCTAATTAAAAAAACTTTTAAAATGAACCGCAGAGGCACAGAGGACGCAGAGGAAAGAGGGAGAAAATATCGAGGTTGTAATAAAACTCCTCCTTCTTCTCTCTGTGTCCTCTGCGTCTCTGTGGTTCCAAAAAATCCCCCGGTATTACTACCAGGGGAAACTTAACAGTGCAAAGCTTTAACCAACAGGTTGCAGCACTAAATCATGCTGTTTCTCTGCGGTGACGACTACCTCGCCAGCTTCGCCAATATCAATAACAGCAGTATCACCTTCTTGAACGCGACCTGATAGCATTGCTTCCGCTAAACTATCTTCTAAAAGTCGCATAATTACCCGGCGTAACTCTCTCGCACCGTAAGCAGGATTGTAACCTTCTTGAACTAAGCGATCGCTAAATCTCTCAGTCACATTCAAAGTAATTCCCTGTTCACTTAACCGAGAAGAAATCTCGCGCAACATAATCTCAGCAACTTGCTTAATTTCATCCTTAGTTAGCTGACGGAAGACGATAATTTCATCAACCCGATTCAGAAATTCAGGACGGAAATATTGCTTGAGTTCATCATTTACCAAATTGCGAACTCGATTATAATTCGCTTCACTTTGATTTTCCGCAAACTCAAAACCTAATCCACCACCACCTTTTTCAATCACCTTAGAACCGATGTTCGAGGTCATAATTAACAAGGTATTCTTGAAGTCTACCGTGCGACCTTTAGCATCAGTTAAACGACCATCATCTAACAGTTGTAACAAGGTATTGAAGACATCGGGGTGAGCTTTTTCGATTTCATCAAACAACACCACCGAGTAAGGTCTGCGGCGTACTGCTTCAGTTAATTGTCCCCCCTCGCTGTAACCGACGAAACCTGGAGGCGAACCAATTAATTTAGAAACAGTGTGAGATTCCATATATTCGGACATATCGACGCGAATCATCGCTTCTTCTGATCCGAATAAATAGGCGGCTAATGCTTTGGCTAATTCGGTCTTGCCAACTCCAGTAGGGCCTGAGAAAATGAAACTTGCGATCGGGCGATTAGCATTTTTCAACCCAACTCTGGCGCGACGAATGGCGCGAGAAACTGCCGTCACCGCTTCATTTTGACCGATCAACCGCTGATGCAATGTATCTTCTATATGTAACAGCAATTCCGATTGAGTTTCCGTCAATTTGCTAACAGGAACACCAGTCCAAGCGGCAACAATTTGAGCGATATCTTCTTCATCAACGATCGGCATTGCTTCAGGATGAATTGGCGCATTTTTATTGTCAGCGATCGCTTTTAGTTGAGCTTCTAACTCTAATTCGCGATCGCGCAATTCGCCAGCTTTCTCAAAATCTTGCTGCTTAACCGCCTCTTCTTTCTCTTTGGTAACTTGACGCAACTCTTGCTTCAATTCCTTAGTTCCAGAAGATTGACTATTTCTCAATCTAACGCGAGAACCAGCTTCATCAATCAAATCAATTGCTTTATCGGGAAGAAAGCGATCGGAAATATAACGATCTGAGAATTTCGCAGCAGAAACCAAAGCTTCATCCGAGATTTTTACCTTATGGTGTTGTTCATAAGCAGAACGCAAACCATATAAAATCTCGATCGTTTCTTCTACAGAAGGTTCACCGACCATTATTGGTTGGAAACGACGTTCTAAAGCAGCATCTCTTTCAATATGCTTGCGATATTCATCTAAAGTTGTCATTCCCATACATTGCAATTCACCTCTCGCCAATGCAGGTTTCATTAAGTTAGCAGCATCCATACCGCCTTCTACACCACCTGCACCAACTAAAGTATGAACTTCATCAATTACTAAAATGATATTTCCAGCTTGACGAACTTCATCAAGAATTGCTTTAATGCGTTCTTCAAAATCACCGCGAAAACGAGTTCCAGCAACTAAAGAACCCATATTGAGACTATAAACCTGCTTGTCTTGCAGCATTTCCGGGATATCTTCGTTAGCGATGCGTTGTGCTAAACCTTCTGCGATCGCAGTTTTACCAACTCCCGGTTCTCCAATCAATACCGGATTATTCTTAGTCCGACGACCTAGAATTTGAACAGCCCGTTCAATTTCCTTTTCCCGACCCACAACTGGATCTAATTTACCTTCTGCCGCTAACTTCGTTAGATTACTCGCAAATTCATCCAAGGTTGCAGTCTTCGTTCTACCACGAGAAAATCCTTGCTGTCTACCACCAGGAGCAACGGTAGCTACATCTCCCAGCATCTTGATAATCTCGCTGCGAAGCATGGCAATGTCAACACCCAAATTTTCCAACACTTTAACTGCAACTCCAGCTTCTTCCTGAATAATTGCCAGCAGTAAGTGTTCAGGGCCAATGTAATTATGTCTTAATTGACGAGCTTCTTGATAAGCTTGCTCAAAAACCCGCTTAACCTTTGGGGTGAAGGGAATTTCTCTGGGGACGAAACGACTACCCCGACCAAGAATACCTTCTACTTCTTTACGTGCTTTTTCCAGAGTAACGCCATTATCTTTCAGGACTATAGCAGGTACTCCTGTTCCTTCTCCAATCAACCCCAGGAGAATTTGCTCGGTTCCCACGAGGTTGTGTCCCAGGCGACGTGCTTCTTCCTGAGCTAGCATTACCGCTTTAACTGCTTTGTCTGTAAAGTACTCAAACATAAGTGGGCTTACCTCGCCGAGCGTTCAATAATATGGATGAATCCTCATCCTGATGTGAACTTTTGTGTACTGATTAAAGGTTAGCTCTGTAGGGTGAGGAATAGCAGTGGTGAGAACCGTATGTTATCAGGGTAGTTGCCGCAAGGGGAAGGCTGAAGGCTGAAGGTAGGAACAATATCTTGCATTAGTGTCAATACCCGCCTGCGAATCAATTCGCAGGCTAATAGCTCAAGTCCACTCAAGTGGACTAAAGCTTTTTAGGACTTACGCAAAGCCTCTACAAGTAGAGTGCGTATAGCCTACGGCATTCAAGAAAAGTGTTACTACATTTAGCTTCACTGCGTAAGTCCTGGCTTTTGATTGTAGATATTTAGTCCTCTTCAGAGGAGTTTCGCTATTAGCCTGCGAATTGATTCGCAGGCGGGTATTGATACTGATGCAAGATCTAAGTAGGGAAGACAAGAGAGGCTAAACTGAGGAAAAAGATTAAAGTTAAGTTTGTTATGAGTTATCGCAACATCATTACTATTGAACCAGGCAAGCGTGGTGGAAAACCCTGCATTAGACAAATGCGAATTACAGTTTATGATGTTTTAGGTTGGTTAGCAGCAGGGATGTCTCATGCAGAAATTTTAGATGATTTTCCTGAGTTGACTGAAGAAGATATCAGAGCGTGTTTAGAATTTGCTGCTGACAGAGAACGTCGTCTAATTGCTGTGGTAGGTAACAATTGAAACTGCTGTTTGACCAAAACTTGAGCCGGAAATTAGTAACTCGCCTTGCAGATATTTTCCCTAACTCTAGTCATGTTCAGTTTCATAATTTAACTCAGGCAGAGGACATCGAAATTTAGGAATTTGCCAAGTCTCAAGATTTTTGTATTGTGACACAAGATGTTGATTTTGCCGATCGCAGTCGTCTTTATGGTTCACCCCTTTTACCAATCAACTATGGCATAGAAGCTATTTTACAGACAGAAAAATTAACAGCAAAATAACTAACAAATATTGCCCTAGTCTATGAAATCGTTGAAGACTGGGGCAATAAGTTAACACTATACCCTGAGTAAGAGCTTGGTTTTTCCATGAATCAATTGAGTCAATAAGCACAAAATTCTATAGAGTTGTAGTTAGTAGTTGACTCAACATAGATGTAGTAATTTCCTGTTACAGGGATAGCATAATCAATTTGAGAAGGTGATACTTTTGTACCAGGAACGCGCCCTCCGGGGCCACGAACATATACATCATATTGAGTTCCGCTGCCAGTATTACGACTTGTGAAATTTTGCCCCTTTCTTAGATGTAAGACAAATTCACGTCCACTAGAAAAATTACCAGAATAAACTCCACAATAACTACCCCGTGCGAATTGAATACGAGTTGCAGCTAAAGCAGGGGATATATTAGTGTAAGCTAAACCGCCAATTAAAACTGCTAAATGTACAGCCCTGACTAGTGACATAGCAAAATATCCTTAATAGTGGTAGTTACTAAAACAGTCTCAATGCAAACCAATTAAATCTTACCAATAAATATGTTTGCAAAAAAGCAAATACTTATTTTATTTACATATAAACATTATTCTTAAACATTCAAAATAAATGGAAATTTTAAAATCATATATTATCTCTACATTCTCATTTTATAAACCGTTTTAATCTAAGAAAAGTTTCCAATCTTAATAATTTCTTCATGAGTCAAGTAGTAGAACAAGTGGTGTTTTTAAGAAAATAAGGAATACTCTAATTTCAGAGATAAGTTCCTTTATCTAGTAGTGAAGTCACAACTCTAGCCAGATAGATACAATTAGGAGAAGAAACTCACTAACAAAGGTGTTACCCAGTGGCTCGAATTATCCTAGAAATACCTGATGAACTTTCCCAACAATTAGCACAACTAGGAGATAGACTCCCAGAACTGCTTACCCTCAGTTTGCAACAGCCACCATTATCAGCTAACATCTATCGTTATATTCTCAACTTTCTTGCCAGCAATCCCACACCTGAACAAATTACCGCTTTTAGTCCCACACCGGAAATGCAAGCACGTCTGCGTGTTCTTTTAGAACGCAGTAAAATGGGTGAATTAACTACACAAGAACGTCTGGAATTAGATGAGTATGAGCAAATCGAACATTTAGTGATTATGCTCAAAGCTGGTAGCTTCTCTTATACGTAGGGTGCGTTACGTTATCACTAACGCACCATCTCTCCTGTGTAACTCCTGATTATTTGTAAAGGTTATATTTCTTTTACCACTCCAGATGCTTCAGAACGCAGAGGAAAGAGAAAGAAGAGTTAATAACTTAAATAGGATTGCGATCGTTAATTAACTATCATTAAGCGAGAATGGTGCGGGCTCTTTCGGGTTGATGGGGAAAATGTTCATTCGTGGTAATGGTGCGTTACGTTGCACTAACGCACCCTACGTTTATCTGTTTTCTAAATACTTTAATCCCCATTCGTGCATTGCATCAAGAATTGGCTTTAAAGTTTCCCCTAATTCCGTCAGCGAATACTCAACTTTCGGCGGAACTTGCAAATAAACATGACGATTAATAATCCCATCTTGCTCTAATTCTCTTAACTGCTGCGTTAACATTTTCTGAGTAATTCCATGCAAAGCTCGGTGTAGTTCTCCGAACCTTTTGATCCCAACAAAAAGTTCTCTTAAAATCAATACTTTCCAACGTCCGCCTATCACTTTTAAAGTGATTTCTACCGAACAAGTCAATCTTTCTGAAGTATCAAACTTTTCCATAGTAACTTTTTGGGAACTATCTTACTTTAAAGTGCATACTTTTCATTTTAGCCTTATAGGTTCTAGAGTAGATATAGAAATAAAACGCAGTAAGTAACAGGAAAGTACTATGATTATCATCCGTCCAGCAGAAGAAAGAGGACACGCAAATCACGGCTGGCTTGATAGTTATCACTCATTTTCTTTCGCTTCTTACTATGACCCTAATTTTATGGGATTTCGTGATTTACGAGTGATAAATCAAGACCGAGTTGCACCGGGAAGGGGTTTTGGTACACATCCTCACAAGGATATGGAAATTGTTTCTTATGTGGTTGAAGGTGCATTAGAACACAAAGATACGCTGGGTACTAGTTCGGTAATTCGTCCGGGTGAAGTGCAAAGAATGAGTGCGGGAACTGGAATTGCTCACAGTGAGTACAATCATTCTGAAACTGAGCCTGTGCATTTTTTACAAATCTGGATTTTGCCGAATGAAAAAGGTATAAAACCAGGTTATGAACAAAAAATGTTTGCTGATGAAGAAAAGCGTAGTCAACTGCGCTTAGTTGCTTCTGGCGATGGTCGCAATGGTTCTGTTACCATTCACCAAAATGTGGATCTCTACGCTAGTTTACTCCAGCCAGGGGAACAGGTGGTGCATACCCTGGAACCGCAACGCCATGTTTGGGTACAAGTAATTAAAGGGCAAATTATGCTTAATGATTTACCTTTGAAAGCTGGCGATGGTGCGGCTATCAGTGAAGAAAATCGTGTGGCTATTGAGGCAACAAATTCTGCTGAATTTTTGTTATTTGATCTAGCCTAAGATTAGACTGGATGCAATAAGGGCGAAGCATTCGGGCAAGAAATTTAGGTTTTAGGTTGTAAATTTTGACCCGAATGCTTCTCCCCTACAAAATCTGCAAACAGTTCACTAATTTTCGCTGGATTAACAAAAATGATGCAACTTACCAAGTTAGGTTTAACTACTGTTTTGGCGGGAAGTTTTTGGGGTTTTCTGAGTTTAGGAAATTTCGCTAAGGCTGATTTAATTGCTCAAACTACTGATTTACAAGAAGTACAACAACTAATTCAACAAAATCCCGCTTTGACTCAACAAGCGCAACAGTTATTACTCGAAAATCCAGAGTTAGTCAAGATGTTGGTGCAACAATTGGTAGAATCAAACCCACAGTTGCTTGACCAAATTCAAAGTAATCCGCAACTTGTGCAACAGGTAGGAAGACAAAATCAACAACTAATTCAGCTATTGCAAAAGAACCCTCAGTTGGTACAACAATTGCAACAAATTATCCAAAATTCTCGCCAAAAGCGATGATTTGATTATATTATGATTGCGCTGAGTAATTAAAAATTGTTCGCACACAAATTGAACAGAAGGAAATAGCATTTATGGCTTACACTCCGAAAATTTTGGCATTTGCAGGCAGCACTCGCAAGGATTCTTATAACAAAAAACTTGTCCAAGTTGCTGCTAATGGTGCGCGTGCAGTGGGTGCCCAGGTGACTTATATAGATTTGCGTGATTTTCCGATGCCTCTGTTTGATGAAGATTTAGAAAAGGAAGAGGGAACACCGGAAAGTGCGCGAAAGTTTAAGGAGTTGATGATTGCTCATGATGGTCTTTTGATTGCTTGTCCTGAGTATAATAGTTCGATTACTCCGGTTTTGAAAAATGCGATCGACTGGGCTTCCCGTCCTGGGGAAAATGAGCCACCTTTGGCAGCTTTTGCTGATAAGGTAGCAGCGATTATGAGTGCTTCTCCTGGTGCTTTGGGGGGTTTGCGGGGGTTGGTGACTGTGCGATCGATCTTAGGTAACATCAAAGTAATTGTCCTCCCCGATCAAATTGCTGTTCCTAAAGCTTATGAAGCTTTCAATGCTGATGGCAGTTTGGTAGATCCAAAACAACAAGAATCAGTGGAAAAACTCGGCGCAAATGTAGCGAATGTTGTCGCAAAATTAAAAGCATAATTGGTGTATGTTGTTGCGCTTTAGCGCTAAAGCGCTGAAGCGCAACAACATACTAATATTTAAACTTAGCTATAATTAATTTACTGAAATTATCTCAACATTAGTACCATGACTGCATCAATTACCACAGTCAACAAAACAATTCTGCATCATTGGCAACCCGCTACTTGGGAAGACTATTTAGTTTATCGGGACGATCGAACTAATAACAGAATGCGGCTATTTTTTCATGAAAACTATATTTTGGTAATTGATATGGGTTGGGAAGGAATTAATCACGCTACTATCAACGAACTGTTCACTTTGATATTCGGTTTCTGGTTCTTCACAAAACCAGAACAAATATACAGCTTGCTAGGCGGTTGCTTGTTAGAAAAAGCGCCAAAACAAGCAGGTGCGCCAGATTTACTGCTTTATTTGGGTGATGATTATCCTCGATGGCAAGAAGGTGAACCGCGTCGAATTGATTTGAATCGGTGGCGAGTACCTAATTTAATTGGTGAGGTTTCTGATACGACTTTGGCAACTGATTTGGATGAGAAGAAAAGGCTTTATGCTGATATGGGAATTCCTGAATATTGGGTGATTGATGTTCAATGTTTAAGGGTTTTTGCGTTTCAGTTGGATGCAAATGGTAAGTATCAGGAATGTGATTCGTCTTTGGCGTTAGAAGGTTTGCCTATTTCTTTGTTGGAGCAAACTTTGGGGCGGTTGAAAGAGGGAACTAATGGTAGTGCTGCGGCTTGGTTTGCTCAACAAATTGCTAGTTTCAAAATAGAATAGGTTATGCAGGGAGAATGGTGCGTTACGCTGTCGCTAACGCACCCTACGAAATAAAAATAGGATAGACTTTGCCTATCCTATTTCTATGCTGCTAAAAGTTGTGGTTGGTTTTTTGAGGTTGGGATTCTTTTGCCGATCGCTTCAGCTACAGGTCTTATACTTTTTACTAGTTGTACCATGTCTTCTAGGGAAAGGGCTTGACGGGCATCGGAAACGGATTTTTCTGGTTCTGGATGACATTCTATGATTAATCCGTCTGCACCACAAGCGATCGCAGCTTTCGCTAAAGGTGCCACTAATTCCCGTTTACCAACGGCGTGCGATGGGTCTACAATTACGGGCAAGTGTGTTAATTGTTTCAGTGCTGCTACTGCACCTAAATCTAAGACATTTCTAGTATAATTATCGAAGCTGCGAATACCTCTTTCACAAAGTACTACATCGGGATTTCCGTGACTTAAAATGTATTCGGCAGCGTTGATAAACTCTTCAATAGTTGCTGCTAAACCTCGTTTGAGTAAAATTGGTTTACCAGCTTGTCCTAATGCTTTTAATAAGTCGAAGTTTTGCATATTTCGGCTGCCAATTTGCAGCATATCGGCATAAGCGGCGACGGTTTCTATTTGACTAATTGACATTACTTCGGTGACTACTGGTAAATTATAACGCTCTCGAATTTGTGTGAATATTTTCAATCCTTCTTCACCTAAACCTTGGAAAGAGTAGGGGGAAGTTCGAGGTTTGTAAACTCCACCGCGTAATGCTTGCACTGAGTTAACTAAATGACTGGCGACTTGTTCCATTTGGGCTAAACTTTCGACGGCACAGGGTCCACCAATAATTACTAAGTCTTTGCCACCTATTTGGACTTCATCTGAAAGTTTAACGATCGTTTGTTGGTTGAGTTCGGTTTGGGATGCTAGGGTTGCGTTGAACATTGGTGTTTCTCCTTCGTGAAAAAGTGTGGTTAATAAAAAACCCGGAACCTTGTTTCATGTTCCGGGGGTGGTTGTCAAGTTGGCGACAGGACATATTTACCCGGAACTGTTTCTGGGCCAAAAATAAAATCCGTAATACCAACTGAAAAGTGATGTACTCATTGTTGTTGTCCTGAAATAAACAAAAAACCGCAGATTTTGTTATCTGCGGTTCACCGATTTGGTTCCAAGCGTTCTTGGATCACTCTCGGTGAACCGCTGGATACCAAAAATAAAAGTAATAAGACTTGGTTAACATTTTGTTTGCTTTTTAGATAGAATGCTTGAGATTGACTATATCTACTTAAATACAACCTTAGCAGAGATAGCTGTTAGCGTCAAGCTCTAATTTGGGATTTATTCATTTTGGCTGAAATTGGTTTGATTTCCGGGAATAGCGGGATGTGAGGGGAATAATTTACGATCGCTCTAAGGTTAACCAAATATTTCTGGATCGCCGCTTTAGTCTTGTTTCCCAATTTCGAGTAATTTTGTGCCAGGATGCCGGATTTTTCGGTAAACAATAGCAGCGACACAGATGCTCAATCTTCTGACTCATAACTCTCATTTTCAGCAGAAAAACCCTCAAATTGCACAAATTTAAGCACTGATTAAAGAAGGTTTTAAAGAAGCAATCAGCAAATCTTTACCCAAAGATGGAATTAAACTGGGAACTTTTCGTTCTAGTAGGGGCATTTCTTGCCAGCAGTGGCGACAAAACCAATAAATTTGATGGTGTCGGATGTGGCGGAGCATTTGATGGGAGCAGCAAGGGCAGTTATTCATAGTAGTTTTTCACCTAAGAGATTAAAGCAACTGATGAGTTGGAATGGAGCTTCCTGAACGATCGGGCAATAAAAAAATTTGATAACGGTTTAAGGGTCTAAAAAATTAGTGAAATATTTGTGAATTTGTAACATTCTTATACAAAAGTTTAATAGCTGTAATTTTACCTAGTCGGCTCCCGGCAAAAATAAAAAGTACGTAATTACAACGGTTTGGCGATTTTGAGTAATTATTATTGATTTTCACAAAAATCACATAAATTTCTTACATCTTTTTGTTAACTTTGAATCATTTAAAACTCTTAACTACTTTTATTCAGTAAGCAGGAAGCTTGGTAGATTCTTATACTATATGCTTTGCCACTTGCGTAAAAACCGAATTAAGGCAGAAAACTTTAACAAAACAAGCGTTTAGCTACTGAATCAAGCAGACAAATTGGAGTAAATAAATTTATGAAGATTCTTTTAGTAGAAGATGATCGAAGCTTGGCGAACTTGCTACAAACAACGTTGAATTGGCAGCACTATCAAGTTGATACTGCTATTGATGGTCAACAGGGATGGGAGTTAGCTGAGGTGTTCCAGTATGACGTGATTTTACTGGATGTAATGTTGCCTAAACTTGATGGTATATCTTTTTGCCAGCAGTTACGGACGGGAGGACATTATGCCATTCATCTTCCCAATCAAGAAACTCCGGTGTTGTTAATGACCGCAGTAGATACTGTAACGAATAAAGTTATGGGTCTAGATGCGGGAGCAGATGATTATCTGGTAAAACCGATTAATTTAGACGAATTGTTAGCACGAATTCGGGCTTTGGGGCGGAGAACTCAGGTGCAGCGATCGTCTAAATTAGAGTGGGGAGAGTTGCAGCTGCATCCGAAAAATTGTGAGGTGACATTTGCCGGAAAGCCGATTTCTCTGACTTTAAAAGAATATCAATTGTTAGAATTATTTTTGCGTTATCCTGAGCAAATATTTAGTCAAGGCAGATTGAGCGAACAACTTTGGGCGCAGCATGAAACGCCAACGGAAAATGCTGTTAGGGCGCAAATTAAAGGACTGCGGCAGAAGTTAAAACAAGCCGGAGTTAAAGATATGATTGAAACAATTTATAAGCTGGGATATCGACTGCGACGACCAAATCAAGAAAGTGGTAATCGGCAGAAATCTTTATCTTTAGATACTGCTGATCCGGCGGCTTCTTCCTTGATGCTTCCTGCCTCAGATCTTTGGGAAATTTGGCAGGAGTGTCGGCAATCTTATGTCGATCGCCTTACTATTATCGAACAAGCAATAAGTGCATTAAATAGAGGTGATTTGACAAGAGAACTACAACATCAAGCGGAACGAGAAGCACATACTTTAATTGGCTCTTTAGGTAGTTTTGGCTTAGAAGAAGCTTCCCAAATCTCGCGTCAAATCCAGCAAATTTTCAAGCAAGAATTGTCTTTGGGTAACTTTGAAGTTAAACAATTAAGACAATTATTTGAAAAATTATGCCGGGAAATATCAGGAGAATGCCAGATAGATAAGCCCCAAGAAATCCCAGAAAATAAAGCTATTTATCTGAATTATACTGACTCTAATTTGCTGATAGTTGATGATGATTTGGTATTAGCGGAACATTTGGCGACAGAAGCGGTTGTTTGGGGTATTCAGGCGGAAGTAGCAACTAATTTGCAGCAAGCCAAGCAGTTAATTTTAAAGCAACAACCTAATGTGGTATTGTTGGATTTAAGCTTTGGGGAAATTGGCGAAAATGGTTTAGAATTTTTGGCTCAATTGCACAGAGAGTATCCAGAGATTGCGGTTTTGGTGTTTACAGCTAGAGATAACATGAGCGATCGCGTCCAAGCTGCTAGATTAGGAAGTAAGGGTTTTTTACAAAAGCCGATCGCGCCTTCTCAAGTACTAGCAGCAATTAGCCAAACTTTGCAACAGTCCCATCAAACTTTATCCAAATTATTAATTGTTGATGACGATCCGCAAATTCTGAAACTGCTAGAAAAGGTTTTAGAACCAGAAGGTTATCATTTAATACTATTGGACAAGGCTCAACAATTTTGGGAAGTTTTGGAACAAACTGCTCCCGATTTGTTGATTCTCGATGTAGAATTGTATGGCTGTTCCATAAATAATGGAATTTCTTCCACCTCGGAATTAAGTGGTTTTGACCTTTGCCAAATTATCCGTAACGATCCTCAATGGCACAATTTGCCGATTCTGTTTTTATCTGCCCATACTGATTCGGAAACGGTTTTACAGGGATTTGAGGCGGGAGCAGATGACTTTTTGCATAAACCAATTGTGCCTACAGATCTGCTAATTCGGGTTAGAAAAAGATTAGAACAGGGAAAAATTCGCCGTCAAACAGAATTAGACTCATTAACAGGAGTGAGTAATCGGGGTAAATCGATGTTGGATATTACTCGATTATTGCGCTTAGCTGTTCGTCAGCAACAACCTTTTAGCTTGGCTGTATTAGACTTAGATCAATTTAAGTTAGTAAACGATCGGTATGGACATCAAATGGGCGATCGCGTTCTCAACTATTTTGGGCAATTACTTAATCAATCATTCCGTATGGAAGATGTCGTAGGGCGTTGGGGAGGAGAAGAGTTTGTGGTGGGAATGTACGGAATTTCTAAACAAAATGGAGTCAAACGATTGGAGGAAATGCTAGATTCGTTCCGAAAAATTAAATTTAGCGCTAGAAATGGCAGTGAATTTCAAGTAACATTTAGTGGGGGAATTGCTCAATTTATAGAAGATGGAGAAGACTTGCAAACACTTTATCGAGTTGCCGATCAAAGACTTTATCGAGCTAAAAATCAAGGGAGAAATCGAGTCATAGCAACTGCAAGCTAAAGGAATTGTAGATTTTAAATTTAAGATGAGCGATCGCCACAAAAGCAAAAAACAATTAATTGCTGAATTGGAGCAACTACGCGCCGAAGTCGCCGCCCTCAAGCAAGACAAAGCAACTGCACCAATTTGCAGAGCAAATATATCTGAAACATCTGATATACCAGAACTTTGTCCCATAGCTTTATCTCCCGAACTAGGAGCAATTTATCAAGCAATTAACCGTCATCCACTGGTTGTTACTCCCGATACAACAATTCCAATTGTTATTCAGCAAATGGAGCAAGCACACTCTAGCAGCGTGTTAGTTATTGATCGAGGATTACTAGTAGGAATTTTCACTGAACGGGATTTGGTAAAGCTGATTTCTGAGCGAATTTCCCTGGATCAATTAACCATTGCTGAAGTCATGACTCGGCAATTAATTGCAATTTCTTTAACAGAATTAGAAGATGCTGTCACTGTATTTAACTTAATGCAACAGCAGAAAATTCGGCATCTCCCAGTATTAGATAAATCTGGCATGATGTTCGGATTAATTACGATGAAAAGTCTGCGCGAGTCACTCCAACCAAGCGATTTGTTGCGCTTGCGCCGAGTCAAAGAAGTGTTAGTGCGACAGGTAACTTATGCGCCTCCCAATAGTAGCTTATTTCAAATAGTGCGATTAATGGCGCAGGAACAAATTAGTTGTGTGGTAATTGCTCAAACAGATAAAGCTGGAATAGTTTTACCTCTTGGTATTATCACCGAACGGGATGTTGTCCGATTTCATACTTTAGAATTGGACTTTTATCAAACTCAAGCCGCAATGGTGATGAGTACACCACTGTTGCCAATTTCCCCAGAAGATTCGCTATTACAAGCATATCAATTAATGAATCGCCATCGAATTCGGCGGTTAGTAGTTTGTGATGAAAAAGGCAATTTAATGGGGATTTTAACTCAGCGTAGTATTTTGCAAGCAATGAATCCAGCGGAAGCATATTCTGTGATTCAAATATTGCGCGAGGAAGTCGATCGCCTGAAGAATGAAAATATCATATTGTTACAAAACTGTAACCGAGAACTGCAACGCCAAGTTAAAGAAACAGGAGCACAATTAGCAGAACAAATTGAGCAAGAACGTCTTTTAGCAGGTTTTACACAACAGATTAATCGCTCGCTAAATCTACCCAAAGTTCTCAATGCCAAGCTTTCTTGTACTATTTTGTTACTTGTAACTCAACAAAGCGATCGCACTCTTTATCAAAAATATCTCAGTCAAGATCAAGAATACAACTATACAATTTTAGAATTTACCAGCCCCCAAGCAACATTAGAGCAGTGTCAACAGATGATGCCAGATTTAATTTTGGTTGATGAACTTTTACCCGATATGACTGCACAAGAATTTCTAATTCAATTGGGCAAATTAATTAAGAAAAACTCGCTTCCCGTAATTGTAATTACTGAGAGCGATCGCACCAGAGTTGTAGTAGATTTGTTGAAAAGTGGTGCCCAAGATTATCTCAAGAAAACTCACTTCACCGCTACCAAATTACATAAAACAATTAAAAGTGTTTTAGAAAGAATCGAATTCACCCAAGAACAACCCAAACAACAGGAACAACAACTGGTTTCTATCACAGCCCTACATATTCGTCAATTCTTAGATTTAAATCAAATTCTAACAGCTACAGTTAATGAAGTAAGGCGTATTTTTGGGTGCGATCGCGTCATTATTTATCGCTTTAAACCAGACTTTAGTGGGATAGTTGTTGTAGAATCAGTTGTCGATCCTGCCTTTTCTATTTTGGGATGGGAAATTAAAGATGATTGTTTCCAAGAACATTGGATACAAGCTTATCAACAAGGGCGAGTTCGGGCGATCGAAGATATTTACACCGCTACCGATCTCAATCAATGTCATGTGGAATTTTTAGCTGGTTTTCAAGTAAGGGCAAATTTAGTAGTTCCCATTTTGCCTGGGGAAAATCTTTGGGGTTTATTAATAGCTCATAATTGTACAGTCCCTAGACATTGGAAAGCCACAGAAATTGATTTTTTATCCCAATTAGCAACTCAAGTTGGTATTGGTATTCAGCAAGCAGTACTAGTTACCCAACTACAATCAGAACTCAAAGAACGTCGAGAAACAGAAGTTGCATTGCAAGCAAGTGAAGCCCACTTTCGTAATGCAATTTTAAACGCTCCCATCCCGATTATGCTTCATGCTGAAGATGGAGAAGTGTTGTTAATTAATGGAGTTTGGGCAGAAATTACTGGCTATACTTTGGCAGACATTCCAACAATCATGGCTTGGATAAATAAAGCCGATCGCCAACAGCGTCATCAATTCCACGCAGATATCCAACAACTTTACCACTCAAAAAATCGCGTTTCCCAAGGGGAATATACTATTACTACTAAAACCTCAGAAACTCGCATTTGGAATTTCTCTTCAGCATTGTTAGGAGAACTTGCCGATGGGAGAAGATTAGTAATTAGTACAGCTTTAGATATTACCGAACAACAAGCTGCTTTGCGCGATCGCCAACAAGCAGAATTACACTTACAAGAAAGTCAACAACGTTTACAACTATCATTAGAAGCCGCCAAAGCAGGTTTTTGGGAATTAAATTTACTCAGCCAAGAATTAATTACTTCCGCTCAATACAAAGCAAATTTCGGAGTTTCTCCAAAAGATGAAATTACCTATCGTCAACTAGTTGAAAAATTGATTCACCCGCACGATCGCGCCATGCAGCAAGGATTCATGCGCCAAGCTTTAAAACAACATACTCGCTATGAAGCAGAATACCGCTGTATTTGGTCAGATGGCAGCGTTCATTGGTTAATGGCAAGAGGACAAGCATATTATCAAGATGATGGTACACCCTATCGCATGATTGGCGTAACCCTGGATATTACCGAGCGCAAACTAATAGAATTAGAACTTTTTGAATTGACTGCTGAACTAGAACAAAGAGTCGCACAAAGAACCGCAGAACTATCTCAAGCCAACCAAGAATTGCTGCAAGAAATAAACGATCGCAAACGCATAGAAAATGCCTTACGAGAAAGCGAAGCTAGATGGCGCAGTTTAGTACAAAATGCCCCGAGTTTTGTCCTCACGATCGATCAAGATGCGAAAGTTATTTTTATTAATAGATTTTTCCCTGAATTTTCAATAAAAAGTGTTATTGGTCAGAGTTTCTATGATTATGTTATTCCAGAATATCAGTCAGTTCAAAGAGCCGCTGTTGAGCAAGTTTTCTGCTTCGGTGAAGCAACTAGCTTTGAAGTTTTAGGCTACAAAGATGCCCAAGGCAATTTAGCTTGGTATGAAACGCGCATTGCTCCAATTTGGCAAGATGGAGAAATTTCAGCAGCAATTGTAATTTCCAATGATATCAGCGATCGCAAAAACACAGAAGCCGCCCTCCGTAAACATCAAGATCTACTCCTAGAAGCACAACGAGTTGCCCACATCGGTAACTGGGATTATGATTTAACCACAGGAAAAATTACTTGGGCAGAAGAATTATTTCACATTCTTAACCGCGATCCAATATTAGGAGAACCAAACTATGAGGAAAATTTACAGCTTTATCACCCCGAAGATCGAGAAAAATTGCATCAAGCAGTACAACGAGCAATTACTACAGGAGAACCTTACGAATTAATCCTAAGAATTCGGCTGCCAGATAATACAATTCGCTACACCAAAGGTATTGGAAGAGTGGGGTATAACACCGCTGGAGAAGTAATTCGGATTTACGGTACTGCTCAAGATATTACAGATCAGATCTTGGCAGAACAAGCCCTGCGAGAAAGCGAAGCTAGGTTTCGCAGTGCTTTTGAAGATGCAGCTATAGGAATGGCACTTGTCATGCCCGATGGCAAATTTTTGCGAGTAAATGCTGCTTTTTGTGAATTTGTTGGCTATTCAGAAGCCGAGTTATTAACAACTAACTTTCAGTCTATTACTCATCCTGATGATTTTCATCTTGATATTGACTATATGCAGCAATGTCTCAGAGGTGAATTAAGAACTTACCAAATGGAGAAACGCTATCTCCACAAACTCGGTTATACTGTGTGGGGTTTACTCAGTGTATCGCTATTAAGAAATGCTCAAGGAGAGCCTTTGTATTTTATCAGTCAAATCCAAGATATTACCGCTCGCAAAAACACCGAAGCAGACTTAAAAGAAAAAAATCGTCGTTGGCGATCGCTCCTAGACAATGTACAACTAATAGTGATAGGCTTAGAGCGACAAACATTAGTAGAATATGTAAATCCCTTCTTTTTGAAACTCACAGGATATACCGAAGCAGAAGTTTTGGGAAAAGCCTGGTTCGACAACTTTGTGCCAAACACGCGAAAATTAGAACTTCGCAGAAGCTTTCAAGAAATTATTCAAGGTGTGAATACTCATAGTTATTTTGTGAATCCGATTGTCACGCTTACAGGTGAGGAGCGAATCATTGCCTGGAGCAACACTTTGTTGCATGATGTACAAGGTAATGCGATCGGCTCAATCAGCATCGGAGAAGATATTACCGAACGCTATAAACTAGAACGGATGAAAGCTGAATTTGTCTCAATTGTCAGTCATGAACTTCGCACACCTTTAACTTCTATGCAAGCTGCCCTTAATTTACTCTCAGAAAACATAGTCGATCCAAGTTCCGAAACTGGACAAAGCGTAATTCAAATTGCCGCCGAAGGAGTCGAGCGTTTGGTACGTTTAGTCAATGATATTCTCGACTTAGAGCGACTAGAATCCGGGAAAATTCGCCTAGAAAAAAGCTGCTGCAATACTGCACAAGTAGTAAAAAAAGCGATCGACCAAATGCAAGAATTGGCAAATCAAAGCGGCATAAAATTAAGTACGACGATGGAAAATTACCAAATTTATGCAGATTGCGATCGTCTCCTGCAAGTCTTGATTAACTTATTAAGTAATGCCATTAAATTCTCTGCCAGTGGCAGTACAGTTTGCCTGAAAATAGAAATAATGCCAAATCATCAACTGAAATTCAGCATCAAAGACCAAGGTAGAGGAATCCCTGCTGATAAACTAGAAACAATCTTTGAGCGATTTCATCAAATTGATGCCTCAGATTCCCGTGAAAAAGGCGGAACTGGTTTAGGTTTAGCCATTTGTCGCAGCATTGTCCAGCAACATGGCGGAGAAATTTGGGTAGAAAGTATTTTAGGTGAAGGTAGTACATTTTATTTCACGTTGCCAATATGGGAGGAAAATTGTTGTGGTAACTAAACGAGTTTTGATAATTGATGATGATTTAGGAATTCGCAAAATCGTGCAAATTTCCTTAGAAGCAGTGGCAGGTTGGAAGGTACTAATTGCCGCTTCGGGAATGGAAGGTATAGAAATTGCTCAAACAGAACAACCAGACGCAATTTTACTAGATGTCATGATGCCAGGAATGGATGGAATTACCACACTGGGAAAAATCAAAGAAAATCCTCATATTCAACAAATACCAGTTATTTTACTGACTGCCAAAGCACAACTAAGCGAACAAAAACAGTTCGCTGAATTACAAATAGCAGGTGTAATTACCAAACCTTTCAAAGCAACAAACTTAGTGGAGCAAATGCGATCGCTCTTACAGTGGCAAGACTAGCACAAAAAGGGACAGGGGACTAGGTACTGGGGACTGGGATCAATATTGAGATCTGAGTATTCCTAAAAATAGTGAGTCGCTACAGGCTAATACCTGTAACGACTTGAATTTAGATAACTAATAAACTAGGAGGTTCTTAGATCGATCGACAGCGCTTAAGATAAAACCAGTAAATTTGCAATCCTAGTTAATACTTATTAATCATGTAAACTTTGATAACTTCATTAGTTCTTCATTTTTCGACCATAAAGTTAAATCATTGCCAGGAAATCATCATTTAACAGCCATTTATCACAAGATTTAGCTAATTTGAGGTTATTATGTCAAATTGTCCTTGTTGCTCTCACACGATGCTCCGACATATCCGTAGTAATCAGGTATATTGGTTTTGTCGCAACTGCTGGCAGGAAATGCCTAATTTTGAACAACACCGCAGCACATCAATATTAGTTCACTTATCAATTACTTTAGGCATTGGAGAGCAACAGGCTGCATTGATTAAGATATAAACCTTTTACAGGCTGGAACGCTTTAAGAAAAAATTCAATATGAAGCTACTATTAATAGAAGACGATCGCGCCACAGCAGAAATCCTTACAGAAAAACTGACAGAGTATCATTGGATTGTAGAACTTGCTGCTGATGGAGAAATAGGGCTTCAATTAGCACAAGCTCAAGAATATGATTTGATTTTACTTGATATTGGCTTGCCGAAAATAGATGGTATTAGCCTGTGTCAAAAGCTTCGGAAAGAAGGGTATAAAAATCCCATCTTATTATTAACTGCAAATGATAGCACGGAAACTCAAATTATGGCACTAGACGCAGGCGCAGATGATTATGTAACTAAGCCATTTAATTTAGATGTATTATTGGCTAGAATGCGGGCGGTTGTACGCAAGGCAAAGACTTTACCAGCGATCGCCACTTATGAAAATCTTCAGCTTGATTCAAACAGAGGTGAGGTAACTTGTGAGGGAAAACCCATACATCTCACCGCCAAAGAATATTGTTTATTAGAACTGTTTCTGCTTAATCCTAAACGTATTTATAGCCGTCGTGCTATTCTTGATTGCCTGTGGAACTTTGCCGACGCACCCGGAGAGGAAACAGTTAATACTCATGTTAAATGTCTTCGGCAAAAACTCAAAGCCGCTGGCGCAAGCGATCCCATTGAAACAGTTTATGGATTAGGATATCGACTGCGCGATCTTCAAGTTGTTACCCCTGTAACCCCGAAAATTCAAAACACACTTCCCTCTGATTCTCAAACTGAAAAATCAGAAAATCAGCAAAAAGCGCTTGCGGTAACATCAAAAGTATGGAATCAGTTTAAAACTAAATATGTTGAGCAAGTCAGGATTTTAACCCAATTAATAAAGGTCTTCAAAACTGGGAATTTTTCGCCAGAACAACAGCAAGAGGCGATCGGTTTAGCGCATAAATTAGTTGGTTCACTGGGGATGTTTGGGTTAATGGAGGCGGCGCAACAAGCGAAACAAATTGAGCTTTTTCTCCAGGAAAATCCTTTAGAAATCAGCCAAATTCAAGAAGCGTTAAAATTAGTTGGTTTGTTGCAGCAAACAGTAGAACAAGCACAAACAAATGCACCTCCCAAAACACAACCAATTCCCCAAAGTTTACCCGCTGCTGTTTCAACTTCCCGAATTTTAATTGTAGATGATGACCTGGAATTAGCCGATCGCTTACGAATCGAAGCCCTCGCTTGGCATCTTCAGGTAGAAATTGCTACCGATCTCAATGTTGCCCGTCTGATGATCGATCGGAGTCCGCCGAGTTTAATTTTGCTGGAGCTCAACTTTCCCGGCGCAGAAGATGGATTGACTTTGATGCAGGAAATTCAGGGGCGATCGCCAAAAATTCCGGTAATTATCTTTACCGCTAGGGAAGATTTATCCGATCGCGTAGCCGCTGCTCGGTTAGGCGCAAATGTATTTCTGCATAAACCCTTACCTGTTTACGAAATCCTCAAAACCATTACCGATGTTTTAAAGCAAAAACCTCAAGAAGCTGACAATAATCGCGTTTTAATTGTCGATGATGACCCAGCTTTTCTCAAGTTGCTATCAATTTTATTGTCATCTTATGGCATGAAAGTCACAACCTCTGCCCATCCCCAAGAGTTTTGGCAAGTGTTGACAGCCAGTAATCCTAATGTCCTAATACTCGACTTAGAAATGCCTGAATTTGATGGCATAGAATTGTGTAAAGTAGTCCGTGCAGACCCCGGATGGCAGCATCTTAAAGTGCTATTCTTGTCAGCGCATACGGGAGCGGATGCGATCGCCAAAGCATACTCCGCTGGAGCCGATGCTTATATCAACAAAGGGATACCAGGAACCGAATTAGCAACGCAAATTTTATACCGTTTGAATCGGGGATAGTGTTAATGAACAAACCTTGATATAATTATTGGCATATTGTATCAGAAATCATTTATCTGGTATAAAAAGCTGTAGTATCTCAGCTATCTTTGATCTCAATGGAGCAAGAAGAGTCGTAGGGGTAATTCATGAATTACCCCTACGACGGTGAGAGTGTCAATTCCGGCTTCTGGCACTAACCTGATAACAGCAACAGTAAACAAAAACTGCATGAATTCCAGAGTGTATCGTCTTTTACTGCCTTATCTGGTGGCGATCGCCTCCACTGGAATCGCTGTGTTGTTGACACTTTGGTTTGAGCCGTTAATCACCCGGACGATCGGTGCATTTTTCTATGTGGCGGTGATTCTAACTACCTGGTATGGGGGAATTCGTCCCGGTATTGTAGCCGTTGTTCTCTCAACGCTGGCGATCGACTGCTTCATTTCACCAATTCACCAAATTGGGATACCCGCTTTCGACGATCTGCTGCGCTTAGGCATCTTTACTGCTGTTGCTCTAATTATTAGTTTGGTCACTGGTAATTTACAGGAAAGTAACCGCAAAGTTGCCCAACTGGGCCGAAAGTTAGAGCAAGAGAGTGCCCAACGCTTAAAAACAGCCCTGAACGCCGCACAAATGGGAATGTGGGACTGGGATCTAGTCACAGGAAAAGTCACTTGGTCGCCAGAACATGAATTTTTGTTTGGTTTAGCGCTCGATAGTTTTGATGGCAGATATGAAACCTTTGATGCTTGTCTTTATCCTGACGATCGAGAAGGATTAGAACGGGCTCTCGACCAATCTTTAAAAAATCGCCTTCCCTATCATCATGAGTTCCGGGTTGTTTGGGGAGATGGCAGCATTCACTGGATTGAAGGTAGGGGAAAGGCTTTTTATAACGAACAGGGGCAACCTGTGCGAATGTCGGGAACGATTATGGCGATCGATGCCCGGAAAAAAGCTGTAGAGACGTTGCAAGCAACGTCTCTACAGCTGCGACACCAATTTGAGCAACAAAAATTGGTATCAGAAATTACAAAACGCATCAGGAATTCGCTTAATTTACTAGAAATCCTGCAAACAACTGTGGATGAAGTGCGGGAATATCTGAAAACCGATCGGGTGATTATTTTTCAATTTACCCCTAGTTGGGGAGGAACGATTGTAGTTGAGTCGGTGGCAGATGAATGGATGCCACTTTTACCACTGCAAATTTATGACCCTTGCATTGGGGAAGAATATGTCGAACCTTTCAAAAAAGGCTTAGTTACAGCTAAATCGGATATTTACAATTCGGGGATTAGTCCCTGTCATATTGAATTTTTGGCACAATTCCAAGTTAAGGCAAACTTAGTAGTTCCAGTGATGAAGGGCGATCGATTGTGGGGGTTACTCGCTGCTCATCATTGTGAAGCGCCTCGCCAGTGGCAAGAATCAGAAATTGACCTGTTGCAGCGGTTAGCCGCCCAAGTCAGCATCGCGCTTGGGCAATCGGAACTGTTGTCACAAGTGCAAACGGAACTAGCAGAACGCAAGCAAGCCCAAGCCGCTTTACAAGAAAGGAAAGCTCTCTTGCGGTTATTTGCTCAGTATGCACCCGCTGGGATTGCGATGTTCGATCGGGATATGCGTTATGTAATGGCAAGTCAGCGTTGGGTAGATGAATATAACCTTGGTGCGGTTGAATCCTTGATTGGTCGATCGCACTACGAAATCTTTCCCGATATTCCCGAACGCTGGCGACAGATTTATCAACGCTGTTTAGCTGGGGCGATCGAGAAATGTGAAGAAGATTTGTTTGTCCGGGCAAATGGCACGCAGCAATGGATCTCCTGGGAGATTCACCCCTGGTATACTGCTACAGGTGAAATTGGTGGGATTATCGTTTTTTCTGCTGATATTACTGGGCGTAAACAGGCAGAAATCGCCCTCCGGGAAAGTCAAAACCAGATTCAGCGACAATTAGCCGAAATCGAAACAATTTACTACTGTGCCCCCATTGGGTTAAATGTTTTGGATACTGATTTGCGTTTTGTGCGAATTAATCAACGACTGGCAGAAATCAATGGGTTTTCTATTGAGGAACATATCGGGCGAACAATCCGCGAGTTACTACCGGATTTGGCTGATACTGCTGAACAACTATTGCGCCCAATTTTGGAAACGGGAGAACCACTATTAAATGTGGAAATTACAGGAGAAACTCCAGCGCAACCGGGAGTAAAACGAGTTTGGTTAGAAAGTTTTTTGCCTTTGAGAGATGGCGAGAAAATTATTGGTATCAATACCGTTTGTGAAGAGATTACAGAACGCAAACAAGCAGAACAAGAATTAGCAAGAGCAGCGCTGCGGATTCAAACATTATTCCATACCTCATTCGATGGCATCGTCACTTTAGATCGACAAGGAAATGTCTTAGAAGCCAATCCCCGATTTTCTGAGATGCTTGGTTATGCACCAGAAGAAATTACGCAGCTGAATGTTGCTGACTGGGAAGTGAATTTTATTAATGAAGAACTTCAGCAATTTTTAGATGATTTCATTAAGTTAAAAAAGGGAATCTTTGAGACTCGTCACCGTCGGAAAGATGGCTCAATTTACAATGTAGAAATCAGTTATAACATAGTTGAATGGCAAGGAGAAATTATCCGATTTTGTGCTTGTCGAGATATTACCGAACGCAAACAAACCCAACTTGCTTTACAACAATTAAATGCCGAACTAGAAGCACGGGTAGCTCAACGATCGGCACAACTAGCGGATCTTTACAATAACGCGCCCTGTGGTTATCACTCTTTGGATGCTGATGGATTCATTGTGCGAATTAATGATACGGAGTTGAACTGGTTGGGTTATACCCGTGAAGAGGTTCTGTACAAAAAGAAATACAGCGATTTAATCGCTCCTGGGAGTAGAGAAATTTTTAACCAGAATTTTTCTAAGTTTAAGCAACAGGGTGGGATCGATAATTTAGAGTTTCAGTTCCTCAACAAAGATGGAACAACTCGCTGGGTAAGCTTAAACGCTACCGCAATTCGAGATCGATCGGGAAACTTTGTGATCAGTCGATCGAGCTTGTTTGATATTAGCGATCGCAAACGCATTGAAGAAGCTTTGCGTCAAAGCGAAGAAAAATTCCGTTCTTTAAGTGAGTTTTCCCCCATTGGCATTTTCCTGAGTGACACTAAGGGCAAATGTATCTATAGCAATCCCTATTGTCTACAGCTCGTCAATTGCACAGCTGAGGAAGCTTTGGGGGATGGTTGGAAAGAATTTCTTCATCCTGACGATCGCGAACAAGTGTGGAAATTTTGGTCAGAGGTAACTGTCACAGGTGACGAAGCGGTATTTAACGAACTGCGTTATCAAGATCGTCAAGGAAAAGTTTGTTATACCCAAGTACGAATCGCCCCTATAAAGTCAAGTGATGGAACAGCAATTTTTTTTGTCGGAATTATTGAAGATATTACCGAAAGACGTAAAATTGACCAGATGAAAAAAGAGTTTATTTCAGTTGTCAGTCATGAACTCAGAACGCCTTTAACTTCTATTCGTGGTTCTCTAGGTTTAATTGCTGGTGGTGTATATGATAAAAAACCGGAAAAGATGCGGAATATGATTGAAATTGCTGCTAGACAAAGCGATCGTCTGGTGCGTCTAGTCAATGACATTCTCGATTTGCGGCGCTTGGAATCAGGACAAACAAAGTTCAACTTCCAGCCGCATCATGCTGCTGAATTAATCGGGCAATCAGTTGATGTGATGCTTCCTCAAGCCGAACAAAGCCAAATTACTTTATGTATTATTCCTTGCGAAGTTGAAGTTTTGGCTGATGGTGATGCCATCTTGCAAACATTAACCAATCTTCTCAGTAACGCCATTAAATTCTCTCCTGAAAACTCCACAATTACCATCAGCGCCAAAGTTATTCCCCAAGATTTAGCCACCCAAAAAAAACTCCCAACTTCCGCGCTTTTCTCAATCCAAGACCAAGGTCGAGGCATTCCAGAAGATAAACTAGAAAGCATTTTTGGACAATTTCAACAAGTCGATGCCTCAGACGCTCGTGAAAAAGGTGGAACTGGTTTAGGATTAGCTATTTGTCGTAATATTATTGAACAGCACGGCGGCGAAATTTGGGTAGAGAGTGTGTTAAATCAAGGTAGCACTTTTTATTTCACAGTCCCTTTATCTAGTTGATCGATCGCTAATTTTTCTACTTACCTGCTGATTATGCCTGCAAAACGAGTTTTAATTGTTGATGATGAAATCGATATTCGAGCAGTTATTCAAGGATGTTTAGAAGACATTGCCGGATGGGAAATATTAACAGCCGATTCCGGCGAACAAGGATTGCAAATCGCCACAAAAGAACAGCTTGATGGCATTTTAATGGATGTATCAATGCCAGGAATTGGAGGGCTAGAAGCATTAAAAAAACTTCAGGAAAATCCCCAGACCCAAACAATTCCAGTCGCTTTATTAACCGCTAAAGTCTTGTTAGATGAACAAGCACAATTTGCCAATTTAGGCATAGTCGGTCTAATCATGAAGCCTTTTGATCCAATGGCGTTAGTAGACCAGGTGAACAGCGTTTTTGGTTGGGAATTCTGAACTCAGATCTTGCAGAGCTTGGAGGTAGAACCCTCGTGTTACCACGTTCTCGTTCCCCGGTTCAACAAATGGAACGAGAAACTCACCAGCCATTCATCTCATCGCTCCTGCTATGGCAGTCAGCGAGAGGCTTCGTCAGTTCAAGCTAAATTCAGCAAATCTTCATAATTTATTTGTAAGGTGAAGAAAGACGAATCTCTCCTTTATGGCGTGATTAATCTTCCAAGTTAACAAAACTACATTAGACATCTCGAAAAACTCTTGTGGGGTAGGCATCCTACCTGCCTTATATATTCTTTGTTGGAGAAGTCTATTGAGATTTAGAAAAACCGCGATCGCAAATATGAAAGCAAGTTCAACTATTGAGATTACACCTTTACAAAGCAATTACCCGGAAATAGGTGGTGTTGCTTCCATGTTTAACGAAGAGATTTTGAGTATGGCAACCAAACGAGTGTTAATTATTGACGATGAACCTGATGTGCGGGCGGTTGTCCAAGGATGTTTGGAGGATATTGCTGGGTGGAATGTTCTCACCTCTGAATCGGGTCGAGAGGGTTTAGCTAAAGTGATGGTAGATCGACCTGATGCGATCGTCTTAGATGTAATGATGCCGGGAATGGATGGCTTTGCTTTCTTAAGAGAGTTGCGAACTCGACCGGAAGGGCGATCGATCCCCGTAGTACTCCTGACTGCCAAAGTCAACCCAACCGATCCACAAGTCCTCTTGGAGTTGAGTATTAAAGGCATAATTTCTAAACCCTTTGATCCCTTTGAATTAACTGAACAGATTGCCTACTTTCTCGGCTGGAAAATGGAAGAATAATAGTTAATAGATTACCCGAAGAGAAAGGCTAACCAATGCAGTTTTTTGATAAGTTGCTGTATGCGATCGAACGTAACCAAAGCTTACTGTACGTAGCCCTCGATCCCGACTTAGACGAGGTAGTAATAGGGCAAAATGGTCAGGAGGGCGATCGCTTGTTAGGACAACTTTGGGAAAGGTTGGACTATATTATTGAACAAACCGCCGATTTAGTTTGTGCTTACAAGCCGATTTTAGGATTTTACCGGGCATTAGGGACACTGGGATTAGAACTACTCAAGCGCACTTTAGAGAAAATACCCCCAGAAATTCCCGTAATTTTGGACGCGAAACACAGCGACATTCACACCAGCACAGTCTTTGCCAAAATGGTCTTTGAACAATGGCAAGTAGATGCTGTCACCTTAACTCCCTTAGCGGGACTGGATCACGTCGCACCATTTTTGGTCTATCCAGATAAAGCCGTGTTTATCCAATGCGCTCATGCTAACGCCAGTGCCGCTGCCTTGCAAGAATTCCCCGATCTTAATAGTCCTTTTTATTTACATTTAGTGCAGCAAGCAAAAAATTGGGGAACTCCTGAACAATTGGGATTAGAAGCGGGTGTGGCGAAATTGGATATTTTGGCTAATCTTCGTCAAGCTGCGCCCGAACGATTAATTTTGTTACAAGAAGGTGTTACCGAAAATTTCGATTTGTCGAGTATTTTAGCAGCTGGTTTAGATACCCAAGGAGAGGGATTGTTAATTCCTGTACCGCCAGAAATTACCGAGGGAACAGGGGAAAACATTAGTAAATCTGTAAAGGAATTGCGAGATTTAGTCAATCAAGAACGTCAACGGATTGTGCAAACAAGTCCCGCTTGTAATCTTTGGGTTTCTGATGTTCCGCAATCTAAATCTCATCCCCATCAAGATTTAATTTTGCAACTTTATGACATTGGTTGCATCATTTTTGGCGATCATGTGCAAGCTTCCGGCGCGGTTTTTCCCTATTACATTGATTTGCGAATCATCATTTCTAAACCACAGATTTTCCATCAAATTTTGAGCGCATATTCAGAAATTCTGGAAAGTTTGGAATTTGACAGAATCGCGGGAATTCCTTATGGTTCTTTACCCACAGCAACAGGGTTATCTTTGCGGTTACATCGTCCGATGATTTATCCGCGAAAAGAAGTGAAAGCACATGGAACTCAAAGAGTAATTGAAGGGTATTATCAACCAGGAGAAAAAGTTGTGGTAGTGGATGATATTTTGATTTCGGGTAAAAGTGTGATGCAAGGTGCCGAAAAGTTGCAAGTGTCTGGTTTAAAAGTGGAAGATATTGTGGTGTTTATCGACCATGAAAAAGGAGTAAAAGATAGATTAAGGGAAAATGGTTATCGAGGACACGCAGTTTTAACTATTTCCGAAATTGCCGAAACTTTGCTTCAAGCTGGTAGGATTAATGAGTCGCAATTCCAAGTTTTACTTCAGACTCACTAATATTAGGCACGTGGGCTTGAGCGCTCTTATCAAGAGTGGTAATAAGAGCGCTCAAGCGCAACAACGTACCCATTTCTTAGTAACTACGCTACTCGCTTTTACTTTTGAGGAAATAAGTTGTCATTTTTCCTTTGCCTTTAACATTAATTTCTTCCCGTTTTTCAAATAAATATTTATGTTTTAACCGTTGATATGTGGCATCTGTAACCTGTATATAACCAGGTATTCCATGAGATTCCATGCGACTAGCAACATTAACTGCATCACCCCATAAATCATAAATAAATTTTTTCTTGCCAATGACTCCAGCTACTACTATTCCTGTGTTAATGCCAATGCGAATTTGTAATTTTTCGTCGATGCTAAGTTGAAATTGCTGCATTACATTTAGCATGGATAGGGCTAAATCAGCGATCGCTTCTGCATGGTCAATTCGCGGAATTGGTAATCCGCCTGCTACCATATAAGCATCACCAATTGTTTTAATTTTTTCTAAGCCTAATTCTTCTACTAGTTGATCGAAGGTAGAAAATATTTCATTGAGTAAGTTAACTAGTTCAATAGGTGGCAGTTTGGTAGAAAGTGAAGTGAAGCCAACAAGATCGGCAAACATAATTGTTACTTCATTAAAACTTTCGGCAATAACTCTGCTATCGTGTTTGAGTCTATTGGCTATAGGTTCTGGTAAAATGTTGAGTAATAATTGTTCCGATCGCTCTTTTTCTAAACGTAATTCTGCTTCGGCTTTTTTGCGTTCGCGTAGCGCAGCTTGCTGTTCGCTAATATCCCTAGCTACCCAAATTACTGAATCTTCAGATTTTGGTGTAATGCTGGCAGAAAACCAATATTCTGTTTCATTAACTAGCAGATTATACTCAAAATTAATGGTTTGTCTTGTCTCTAGTGCTTGGCGAATTTGACTTAAGAAAATCTCGGCTTTTTCACCAACTAAAAATTCTTCTATAGTGGGACTGATAATATCAATGTCAGGTGGATATAAACGTTGGGGATTTGTCGGTGCAACATCAATATTATTGGCTTGAGAGTCAATGACTAATATGATATCAGTCATTGATTCTAAAAGGGCATTTAATTGAGCATAAGAATCGCGTAACTTGTTTTCTAAGATTTTGCGATCGCTAATATCCCTAGCTACCCAAATCACTTGTTCCTTTGACAAAGGCGAAATATTAGCCGAAAACCAAACCTCTTGATTATTGATCGACAAACTATACTCGAAATTGACAGTTTGTTGTGTTGCTAAAGCAGTTTGCACATGATTAAAACAAACATCAGATTGTGCTTTTGGTAGAACTTCCTGTATGGTTTTTCCTACTTGTTCGGATAAAGGTTTAAGCAAAAGTGCTGGATTTGTAGAAACAACTTTGAGCATATATCCTTGGCGATCGACTATCAATATTACATCAGTCATTGCCGCAAATAATCCTCGAAGTTCAGCTTCCGTTGCTACTAAAGTAGCTGTTCTTTCTGCTACTCTAATTTCTAACTCTTCATTCAGCTTTTGTAGCGCTAATTCAGCTTTTCTTCGTTCCGTAATATCCGTACCAATAGCAATAATCCCAATGAAATTACCCTCAGCATCTAATAAGCTTTTGTTTGACCAAGATACCCAAACTTTTTCCCCATTTTTGCGGATATTTTCATACTCATTTTGCTGATATAATTCGGGATGTTTGGTAATATCAATCATCATCGCTGCGATACTTTTTTCTACTGTCTCATTTTGGGCAATAATCGTACCCACTGGACTTTTTCCCAAGATTTCTTCTTCTGAGAAACCAAAGAATTTTTGAGCAAATTCGTTAAAAAAAGTAAATTTACCTTTAGTATCTAGTTTGACAATAATACTGTTTCCGGTTTCTACTAGTTCTCGATATTTAGTCTCACTTTGTCGGAGTAATTTTTCCGAGGAAGCGCGTTCGGTTACTATAGCAGCTAATAACAGGGAGGTCATGGTACTTACTCCCAAAAAAGCTTGTAAAAATAGTATAGCCTGATTAATATTTTCCCCTTTAGCAATAAAAGGGCCTCCTCCATTAATCACTCCCCAAATAGCAATCCAAGAGATCAGAAAGGAAGCAAAAACAGCACCAGGCTGACCCCATTGAATAGCTGCCCAAATAATAAACGGAAAAGGTAAATATTCCAAGGGATAACGGGAAATTTCTGCTTCGGTTTTGGCTGTAAAAACAATCCAACTTACTGTGACTAATAAAATCCCTAAACTGAGCGATGTCAACCAATTTTCTGGTAAATTTATGAGGTTTAATTTATGAAACTTGATTTGGGCTTTTAGCTGAAATAAAATTAATAATAATGGGGTAAATATCAACACTCCCATTGCATCTCCCAAAAACCAATTCCAGCGGACTTCCCAATATTGACTCCAGTCCACAAGTCCGGCTAAACACATTCGGAGAGGCCCAAAAAAGGAATTAATTTGGGTGGAAATTAGCGCACTAATAAAGATAAAATTAATTACATCTCTGAGGTTATTCAGGGAAGAATGAAACCCTAAACGACGCAGAAAAGCCACTGCAAATACTGCTTGTAATGTGGAACCAAAAGCTGCTTGTAATGCTAGGGTGAATAAGGGTTTTATCCCGACAATCTCGAAGAAAAATGTTCCTAAAGCTATTCCAGGCCAATAACGCAGTCCTAATAATAATAGTGCAGCTTGGGCAATTCCGGCGGGAGGCCATACCGAAGAACCTAAGAGTGCGACACCTGGAATGGAAACTGCTAGCTTTCCTCCAACAAAGTAGGCGATCGCAACTAAAGTAACTTTGGCTAAATATTGCCCTATTCTAGATTTAGGGAATCTGTGCGATCGACTTTTATTTGAGTTCATATTAATTAGAATTTGACAGTTTTTCTCAGGGTTATTACACTATTGGCTACAAAGTAGATGCTGAGTTCGGCAATGCAACTGAATAATAAGACATATTATCCAGGAAGCTCATCTATAAATAGAAAGATTTACAAGCTATTTTAAAATGAAAAAGTTGATTTGTCGCTAACATGAAGATAATTAGCGAAAATGAGACAAAGACGCACAATAGTTCTAATAATTAACTAGCTTTTTGCGAAAGCATCATTTGACGTTGCTCTGCTGTGTGAATAAAAGTGCGAAAAATTCGCTGTTGACGGGCATCATTTAAGGATATTTCAGGATGCCATTGAATCGCAAAAGCCCAAGGGTGATTTTGATGTTCTAATGCTTCAATTACTCCATCTGCTGCTTTTGCTGCTAAACGCCAACCTTTGGGTATATTGCTAGCTGCTTGATGATGCCATGAAACAACTTTTGTTTCTTCGACACCCATAATGTTAGCCAGATGAGTTCCCGGAATGATTTGTACTTTATGTTCAGCAGGGCAACTTTGGGCTTGGCGATGGATGATTTTTTCTCCGAATTCATCGGGTAAATGTGGTACTAATTTGCCCCCGCTAGCAACTACTAATATTTCTAATCCGCGACAAATTCCTAAAATAGGAATATCTGTTTCTAAAGCTAATTTTGCTAGGGATAATTCAAAGCGATCGCGTTCCTTATTCACATTATAAATCTCTGGATGCTCTGCACCATTGTAAGTAGCCGGATCGAGATCTCCACCCCCAGAAAACAGAATTCCATCTACCCATTCTAAAATACTATTTAAGTTAGGTTCCCCTGGCGGTATTAACATTGGCAACCCACCTGCTAAACGAATTGCTGTTATATACTCGTGCCTTAGACAGTAGTCATTTGTTTTATTTTGAATCGATGTGGTAACGCCAATTAAAGGTGGGTGAAATTTCATAAAAGTTTTCGTTAAATCGGTGACTGACTTTTGTTCTCTAAGATAGTATTCCCTTATTTGGTTAAATTCTATCACTTGGACTTTATTTATAAAGTTTATATTCTAAATTAATCAATGCTGAGATTTTTGTATCGAGAGATACTAAGCAGCAAGATTCAGGAATAAAAATCATCATCCAAAAAAATTACACCACTAATTGAAATTACATCGTAAATTTATCAATTATGCTGTCTAGAACACGCGAATTTTATACTTGGTTTGCTATGATATTGGTTTATCATACAGAGTCAACTTTATGGAAAAACCCAAAACAACATCTAAATACAAACATATTGTTCTCACATCTCATCCGGGTAGAACGAGTCAAAAACCAGTGTCAATTAATTGGGGAGAAATTGACGCGATGAAACGCGGGCCAATTATTGGAACTTTAACAAATCCTGCCCAAAAAAATGTAATTGGCACTCATTCTGGTTCTTATTCAGTTTATCGCGCTTTAGCGATCGCTTCCGGTTCACTCCAAGCAAATCATCGCCCAGATTTAACTAATACTTCTCCTGTAGTTCATATTGGCCCTTATCCTAGTTGGTCCGATCGAGATAAAATAGTTTCTCTCGATCCTTTTGGTGCCGTAGTCGGCGAAGTTTTCCAAGACTACTATCAAAAAGAATACGACATTCGCCCGACAATTGCAATTACTAAAGCTCATATTAATATGCCAGAATTGCAAGAGGTGGTCAATCAAGGAATTTTGCAAGTTGATGGCAAAATTTTGAAAGACAACGGCAATTTGGTAGTTACCAAAATAGCAGTCGATCCAGTTTGGTATTTACCCGGAATTGCCAAAAGATTAAATGTGCCAGAAAGCTATTTGCGGCAAGTGCTTTTTCAACAAACTGGTGGGATGTTTCCTGAATTAGTAACTCGCCCAGATTTGCAGGTTTTCTTACCTCCAATTGGCGGCAATACTGTTTACATAATTGGCGATGTTGAAGCAATTAGTGACCCGGATAAAGTATTAGCCGTTCGAGTCCATGATGAATGCAATGGATCGGATGTTTTTGGTTCTGATATTTGCACTTGTCGCCCTTATTTAGTACATGGAATTGAAGTGTGTATTCAAACCGCACAAGCTGGTGGTGTGGGAGTAATTGTTTATTTAAGAAAAGAAGGCAGGGCGTTAGGAGAAGTCACTAAGTTTTTGGTTTATAATGCCAGAAAACGACAGGAAGGAGGCGATCGCGCAGATGCCTATTTCACCCGCACTGAATGTGTCGCTGGTGTACAGGATATGCGCTTCCAAGAATTAATGCCAGATGTGTTACATTGGTTGGGAATTACGCGGATCGATCGCCTAGTTTCCATGAGCGATATGAAGTACAATGCCATTGTTAATTCGGGAATTGAAGTAATAGAAAGAATCGCTATTCCTGACGATCGAATTCCTGAAGATGCACAGGTGGAAATTGCGGCAAAACAAGCAGCTGGTTACTATACTCCTAATACTGTGCCAGATGCGATCGCACTTTCTCAAATTAAAGGTAGAAGTTTGTCAGAATAGGTACGTTGTTGCTGTACGTTGTTGCGCTTGAGCGCTATCATTAAGAGCGCTGAAGCGCAACAACATACATACAGCGCTGAAGCGCAACAACATACATACAGCGCTGAAGCGCAACAACGTACATACATACTTGAATATTTAACCGCAGATGAAGAAGTTGATTGATTATTTACGAAGTCCAGAGGCAATTCGGGAAAGGTGCGATCGCATTTTTACTCTAGCACTAGATGACAAATTGCCCTACTTTATTGTTGATTTAAGCAAGTTGGAAAAGTGCGCTGATTATGTTATTCAAGTAATGCGCGATGATTATCCTAATTTAGAAATTCCCTTTCATAGTCGCTGGCGGCATTTTGAGGTAGGGAATGTTTCTCGCATCGCTGAATTAGATGCAGCTTTGGCAGAATTTTCCCCTCTAGAAAAAGCGAAAGTTAAATTTGATTTGGCAATTATTAGTGTTTTATTAGATGCTGGCGCTGGCGCAAATTGGCAGTATTTTGAATCAGAAACGGGGCAAGTATTTCGCCGTTCGGAAGGGTTAGCTGTAGCAAGTTTTCGGATGTTCTCTCAAGGCGCTTTTTCGAGTAACCTAGACTTTCCTTTACAAGCAGATGCTAAAGCACTACAAACTTTAGAGTTAACAACATTGCACAAAGGATTTCAAGTAACAGAGAATAATCCTTTAGTTGGGGGAGAAGGAAGATTAAAATTACTGCAAAGTTTGGGAACAGTTTTAACCCAAAACATCGAAATTTTTGGTCAAGAAAATCCCCGACCCGGAAATATGGTAGACTACTTATTAAAACAGGGAAATCATCAATTAAGTGCTAGTCAAGTATTAAAAGCAGTTTTAACAGGATTAGGCGAAATTTGGCCTGGGAGATTGACAATTGATGGAGTTAATTTAGGCGATGTTTGGATTCATTCTGCTTTGGGGGGAGAGGAAGAAAGCGATCGCTTTATCCCCTTTCACAAACTCTCCCAATGGTTAACCTATTCTCTATTAGAACCTTTGCAAGAATTAGGTTTAGAAATTACTGAATTAAACCAATTAACAGGTTTACCTGAATATCGCAACGGCGGTTTATGTTTAGATCTGGGTTTATTACAACTAAAAAATTCCGAATATTTGCAAAAAACCCATTCTGTAGGGTCAGAATTAATAGTAGAATGGAGAGCGTTAACCGTTAGTCTGCTCGATCGCATTGCTAGCACAATTCGAGAAAAATTAAACATCACTGCCACAGAATTACCATTAGTCAAAGTTTTGCAAGGCGGAACTTGGACTGCTGGGAGAAAAATTGCCTTAGAATTAAGAACAGGTGGCATTCCCCCGATCAAAATTGACAGCGACGGAACCGTATTTTAAAAGGTAGATAATGAAAGAAGTTACTCTAATTGACCATCCCTTAATCCAACATAAACTAACATTAATGCGGCAAGTAGACACCAGCACCGCAAAATTTCGCAATCTTTTAAGAGAAATTGGCATATTATTAGCTTATGAAGTAACTAGAGACTTACCCATAAAATATGTAGAAATTAAAACGCCACTTTCTCCCATGTCTGCACCCATGTTAGCCCCAGAAAAAAAGATGGTAATTGTTTCCATTATGCGGGCAGGACAGGGAATTTTAGATGGGATTTTAGAATTAATGCCCTCAGCTAGAGTCGGACATATTGGACTATATCGAGATCCGACAACATTAATGGCAGTGGAATATTACTTTAAAATGCCCCATGATATTGAACAGCGAGATGTATTAATCGTAGATCCGATGTTAGCAACTGGAAATTCTGCGGTTGCAGCAGTAGATAGATTAAAAGAACTCAACCCTTTATCAATGAAATTTTTGTGTTTATTAGCTGCACCAGAAGGTATCGCCCATTTTCACGAACAACATCCAGACGTACCCATTTACACAGCAGCAATAGATGAATATTTAGACGAACAAGGTTATATTATTCCCGGTTTAGGTGACGCAGGCGATCGCCTTTACGGTACAAAGTAGCAAGCAGACTACAGATCCCCGACTTCTTTGAGAAGTCGGGGATCTCGCTTTCGAGATCCCCGACTTCTTTGAGAAGTCGGGGATCTCGCTTAATAGGTTTTCTGCTTTTGGCAAATAAAAGAGTACCCCAAGCGGGTACTTTCAAAAGCTAAAGTAAGCAACTAAAAAGTAAGTAGCACTCTGAGAAAAGTGTTTTACTAGCCAATAGCAGAATTACCAAATTATGGAACTTTTCCCCATAGATAAAAACGGTCAATTATTCATTTCACCAGATATAGACGACTGGCAGCCTATTATTGACAGTGGTATTAATGTAATTTTCGATCTTGATGGTGACTCGGATGTAGGTGTTCCCTACCTATCTAATCAAATTCTCTATATTTATTTCCCCTTTGAAGATCGAGATTTACCTAATTTAGAAAGGCTGCACTCGCTGGCTAGACTCGGCGCAAGTTTAGTCAAAAGTGGGCATCGGGTACTAGCTCATTGCGGTATGGGACACAATCGATCGGCTTTAGTAGCTGGATTAATTCTGATGTACCTTGGTATGAGCGGTATTGATGCAGTAGCTCTGTTACGCCAAAAGAGACGGGGCGCTCTCTACAACAAAGTTTTTGCTTCCTATTTGCAAACGCTATCTTTAGTTAGTGAAACTTATTTAGAATCGGATGCTTTCCCGGAAGCTGCTTGAGAACTCAACTTCGCTGCTTAACTAACTCCACTGCTAACTCTATAGCTGCTTTCATGCTTGTAGGGTTAGCAATTCCTTTACCTGCAATATCAAAAGCTGTACCATGATCGGGAGAAGTGCGAACAAAAGGTAAACCAATAGTAGTATTAATTGCTCGATCGAACGCCATCAACTTAACCGGAATTAAACCTTGATCGTGGTAAAGAGCCAGATATCCATCATAAGTAGATAAAGAAGAATTACTATGATTACCAAACCAAGCTTGACCCGGTTTTACCCACATTGTATCGGGAGGAATCGGACCATCTAAAACTAAATCCGATCGCCTTTTCCTCTCCCACTCCAACCAAGGATTTAACCAATACTTTTCCTCAATACCTAATTTTCCCTGTTCTCCGCTGTGCGGATTCAACCCTGCAACCGCAACTCTCGGTTGAGCAATGCCAAAATCTTGCTGCAAACACTCTACCAGCAAATCTAATTTCCGACTCATTAATTCCGGTGTCAGCACTTCGGAGACTTGACATAAAGGAATATGTGTGGTAGCAAGTAAAGTGCGGAGAGTCCAGCCAGTGTGAGGCGATCGCGCCACAAACAACATCCCAAAGCGTTCCACACCAGACATTTGCGCCAAAAGTTCAGTTTGACCAGGGTAATCATGTCCTGCCGCTTGCCAAGCAGATTTCGCGATCGGTCCTGTGACAATACCTTGGAACTCGTTTGTTAAAGTTTTGGCGATCGCAGTTTCCAGAAACGCAAAACTGACAGCCCCACTAGCAGCATTACCACAACCAAAAGTAATTTCCCCATCTAAATTGGGAAAATCCACATCCAAAATAGACAGAGAATCTGGATGGGCCAGACTTTCATCAGGCAGCATCTTTTGGAGATGAGAGTAGGTTTTTTGCAAAAGCGATCGGCTACCCACCACAGTCACCCGACAACTCTGGGTCACACTAGGATCAGCCAAAGCCTTCAGAATCACCTCTGGCCCAATACCCGCAGGATCTCCCAAAGTCACCGCCAAACAAGGACGCAAATCATCATTTCTGAGTATCGAGCCACTTTCTGTAAAGAAACTTTGTTTTGTTTTCATTTTTCCCTTCCACCCCAACTCTATTAGGGAGAGATAGCCCTCGCTGTTTTATACTAACTTTGCGGGTTTGAAATCATCACAAAGGCAAAGGAGCGTTTAACTAATGAGCGGTGAAATCTTTAATGCAGCATTCTTGGCTATTGTCCTAGTGCTTGTAGGCTTATCAATGGGCTTTGCATTATTGAAAATCCAAGGCAAAGAAGAATAATTAACGCAGAAGGAGATAGGGAGGTAGGCCCAGTAGAAGAGGTAGTTAAATGATCTCCCGATCTCCCGATCTCCCGATCTCCCCATCTCCCCACCTCCCCAAGAGCAAGCATTAATGAGCAAATTCTGATAACATCTTATAGAAAGTTTAAGATTCTTTACTAAAATTCTGAATGAGCTTATTAATCGTCGGTGCCACAGGCACCTTGGGAAGGCAGATCGCCCGTCGCGCCCTAGATGAAGGACACCAAGTTCGCTGTTTAGTCAGAAGTTCTAAAAGAGCAGCTTTTTTAAAAGAATGGGGCGCACAATTAGTTCTTGGTGACTTGTGTGACCAGGCAAGCTTACCTCCAGCCTTAGAAGGTGTAACAGCAATTATTGATGCTGCTACTGCTCGTCCCACAGACTCCCTGAGCATTAAACAGGTAGACTGGCAAGGCAAAGTAGCCTTAATTCAAGCTGCTAAAGCTGCGGGTGTGGAACGTTTCATTTTCTTTTCCATCTTGGATGCAGAGAAATATCCTCAAGTCCCACTGATGGAAATTAAACGTTGTACGGAACTATTTTTGGCAGAATCAGGTTTAAACTACACCATTCTCCGCCCCTGTGGTTTTATGCAGGGATTGATTGGTCAGTATGCAGTTCCTATCTTAGACAAACAGGCAGTTTGGGTAACTCAGCAAAGCGCCCCCGTCGCTTACATGGATACTCAAGATGTAGCTAAATTTGCCGTTCGCGCCCTGTCTGTTCCCGAAACTGAAAAAGGTACTTTTCCGGTTGTGGGAACAAGAGCTTGGACAGCTGAGGAAATCATTCGCTTGTGTGAACGTTTATCTGGACAAGAAGCTAAAGTTACCCGCCTACCGACGAACTTAATGCGTACAGCCCGTCGTGTGGCTCGGTTTTTCCAATGGGGCTGGAATTTAGCCGATCGATTAGCTTTTGCTGAAGTTTTAGCGACAGATAAACCATTCAATGCTTCAATGGAAGCAGTTTATCCTGTTTTTGGCTTGAATCCAGAAGAAACGACTACCTTGGAAGCTTACTTACAAGATTACTTTAGTCGGATTTTGAAGAAGCTCAAAGAGTTAGATTACCAAGCTAGTAAAACAAAAAATCAAAAGAAAAAAACGTCTTTAAGATTTTAGAGAACTACTAAAATCGTTTATCATATTGACCAAAAAAAACGGACTTTTTCGCGTGCCCAAAGCTGGGATTATTTATAACGACGTTAAACCTGTAGCTTGTCGTGTTGCTGGCGAATTAAAAGACCAGCTAAAAGCTGCTGGATGGGATGTTGTCATCACCACAGGTGCAGGCGGTATTCTTGGCTATGCTAGTCCCGAAAGCCCAGTTTGCCACACACCTATTGACCTATTAAGCCCTCCTGGATTCGACAAAGAAATGTCTTTTGCCGTAGTCTTGGGAGGAGATGGCACAGTTCTATCAGCGGCTCGTCAAGTGGCATCCATTGGAATTCCTTTGTTGACTGTAAATACTGGTCACATGGGATTTTTGACCGAGACATACCTGAATCAATTACCTTTAGCAATGGAAAAGGTAATGGCAGGGGAATATGAAGTTGAACAGAGAACCATGATTGCAGTGCGGGTGTTTCGGGACAATGCACTGTTATGGGAAGCGCTTTGTTTAAATGAAATGGTGATTCATCGGGAACCACTGACTAGTATGTGCCACTTTGAAATTAAAGTGGGTAAACACGCATTGGTTGATGTTGCCGCAGATGGGGTGATTATTTCTACTCCTACTGGTTCGACGGCTTATGCTTTAAGTGCTGGTGGGCCTGTAATTACGCCTGATGTGGAGGTATTACAATTAGTACCTATCTGTCCGCATTCAATGGCTTCCCGTGCTTTGGTATTTGCTAATACTGAGCCTGTGAGTATTTATCCAGTAAATTTAGAGCGACTGGTAATGGTAGTAGATGGCAATGCTGGGTGTTATGTTTTACCAACCGATCATGTTGAGGTGGAAAAGTCTCGTTACAGTGCCCGGTTTATTCGTTTACAATCACCGGAATTTTTCCGAGTTTTACGCGAAAAATTAGGTTGGGGTTTGCCTCATGTTGCTAAACCTACTTCGGTAGAGTTGCCTTGATTAATTTTGTCAGATTCAGGGGATCGAGGGGCAGAAGCTAAAAATCCCCTTGTCCCAAGAGTCCCAAGAGTCCCCTGTCTTAGCCTTTAATTGTGAAGTCGCTTTCACACAATTGGCGATCGCCTTTTTCCAAATTGGGATTATTCTTCAAGTAATCCTTAACCCACTGACTAGTTAGAGGAAAGTTTTTGGGCGATCGCTTTTTCAATTGAGTGAAAGTCATTTTCTAGTTTAACGGCGGTTAATTTCTCGAATTGAGCGATTTGGGTTACTTGCTCATCGGCAACTTCTCCTTGCAAAGCTGCTACAATGCGATCGGCTGTTCTGCCACTACCTGCAACTACGATTAATGGTCGATTAACTCTCATCGTATTACTGGCATCTGTTAAAGTTATTCCTCCTCCATTAATCAAAACTGTTACCGAGGGTGCGCCGTCAGCTAAACTAGTTGCTACGTTAGCAATCCAAGGCGATTCATCTCCCCAGTTATTACCAGGAACAAATACAAAATGTGTATGATTTGGTTCTAAAGGTGCAGCATCAGCAAATGTGTTTTCGCTCTCTGGAAGTATCACAGTTCCAATTGCAGCTACACCAATTAAGGGAAATGTTCCACCTGAATTTAAACGCGCTTTTCCCATTAATTGCATTACGCCAGCATCTGTACCACCATCTACTACATAAGCTTGAAATTTTTCTGCTAAGGGAGCTATTTTTTCTTCAAACAGTCTTTGCAAAGTAGTAAAATACTCCTGGGTTAATCCACTAGCACCGCCGACAATCACTAGAGTAGGGCGCGATCCTTGCAATCCAATTTGTTGTAAAGCATCGGGTAATTCTGTCACCTGTTCAACTTGAATGGCGAGAGCTTTGGGAATATTAGTAATATTAGAAACGCCAGGTTTGTACATCTTGCTAATTGATTAAGTTATCTATGTTTAAGTTGGTTTTCCTAAGCTCAGCAATTAGTAAACTTTGAAATTGCTGGTTAGCCCGGAGCTTGTCCAAATCTGGATCGGTTTTTGCCTTTGACAAATATTCTATATTAAGCCGTAATCATAAGGTGGCAATTCTAAAGCTTTATCATAACTGGCAACTGCCATATTCCAAAGCTTTATTAAAACTCAAAATAGCTTCGGGAAAAATTCCCATTTTTCCCATTGCCACACCCTTAAGCTGGAGCGATCGCACTTTAAACGTGCTAAAACTGATGATGTTACAGTAAGCTCAAGTATTAATGCTTATAAACCGGGGAGTTATGAATACTATTACCATCAACAACAGCCCTTGCGTTTTAGTCATAGAAACTGATGAAGCCTTAGCGCAAAGTGTTAGCCTTGACTTGAAAGAATCAGGCTATGAACCAGTTGTAGCTCACGATGCGAATACGGGAATGCTACAAGCCATAGAACGCCAACCAGCTTTAATTGTAGTAGACCGGATGTTAGCTGGGGATTCTGGTTTAGGTGTGTGTAAAAATCTGCGCCGTGCAGGAAATAGAGCACCAGTATTATTGATGATGGCGCGTGATAGTGTGGACGATCGAGTTGCTTGCCTAGAAGCAGGCGCAGATGATTACTTTCTCAAACCTTATCGATCGGAAACCTTCTTAAAGTTAGTCCGTCTTTACCTCCAGCCCGATAACTATAGCTCGGAACAGTTACGATTCTGTGACTTAGTTTTAGATTTGGCTACGCGCCGAGCCCTGCGTAATGGCAGAATCATTGATTTGACAATGAAGGAATATGATTTGTTGAAGTATCTCATGGAACATCCTCGCGAAGTTTTGACCAGAGAGCAAATTCTGGAAAATGTCTGGGGTGACAATTTTATGGGAGAATCCAACGTCATTGAGGTGTATATTCGTTATTTGCGTCTGAAAATTGAACAAGAAAACGAAAGACGCTTAATTCAAACCGTCAGAGGCGTAGGTTACGTAATGCGGGAAACTTAAAATAGACAGTTAGGAGAAGTGGCACACTCATGAGTAACAGGAAAACTCCTAAGTTACTAGCTTTAGGATTGGGAATTTGGTTGATGGGTTGTTCTACAACTGCGCCAATGAATTCTGGAAATATAGCTTTGATTTCTCAACAAGAAAGCACGAAATCCCCTGATAATCAAGAATTAGCCGAAAACTTGGGTCAAATGTTACCGATTTCAGCTAAAGCTCAGTTTGCTAACGGTGAGGTTGTGGACTTAGAAGTGACTCGCACTCCCGCAGAGCAATCTTTGGGGTTGATGTACCGGAGAAGTTTGCCGGACGATCGCGGAATGTTGTTTTCCTTTTCTTTGCCGCAAAGAGTCAGCTTTTGGATGAAAAATGTGGTGATTCCTTTGGATATGATTTTTTTAAGGGATGGCGTGGTCAGAGCGATCGCCGCTAATGTCCCCCCCTGTAAGGAAGATCCCTGCCCCAGCTATGGCCCTGATGGAACTATAGACCAAGTAATTGAGCTACGTGGCGGTAGAGCCGCAGAATTGGGGATTAAAGTCGGAGAACAGGTGAAAATTGAGTTTTTATCACCTTCAACCCCTAACCATACAAAATCTTTACTATAACTTGTGGAAATCTTATAAGTTTTGAACCTAAATGTTAATATTGGTGTCTATATTGATAAATAACTCTAAGAATTTGCTACGCTGTCCTGGCAATGCGAATTCGAGAGAAAATTGCCCTTGCAGTAGGCAAAACTACCGGAAGTGCAAGATTGAGTCAGTAAAAAAGTAAGTTACTATCAGTAAAGTATGCTTGCTTAAAGTACTGGCATCGTTTAAATTCCATAAGTTCTGAGTTCTGAATCCCTTTGCGGAGCCAATAGGAGAAAAGCCTAAGAATTGAGAGTTAAAGCTTAGTGATATTTCTCTTCCGGCAGATGGGAATTAGGTGTGAGGCGAAAGAAATTAACAGCCAGAACTAAAGGAACCGTGTTCAACACGGAAACTGCCGACTTTGGCGAAAATAACTTTTGGTGAGAGCGTAAAGACTCCCCAAGAGTTAAGTCAAAAAAGCAAAAATTATTAACTAAAGATGCAGGGAATTTCCCACTATACCCCTGTAGATATAGTGGCAGAAGCATTCCGACATCTTCCTTGTTAGAGATGAGGTTAGTTAAAGCACTGAGGTAAAACAAGATCACAATAAAAAAACAACTTTGTTGAGGTTGAAAAGCTGAATAAAAAGCTTTTTTAAATGATGAGTTTTAGCCAAAAAGCTGCTGAACACAATTAAAACTAATCCTCAACTCGTCATCCAAGTTACTCAAGTTTTTTGAGTATTCTCTGTGCTGCCAAGCTCTGATTAAACTTGGGTTTGGGTAAATCGAAAAACAGCACTTTTGCACCCAATAACAGTGACAAAGAGAATACTGTCTACCGGATTTATATGCCGAAGAGACAAATATTAGAAAATGGTGTCTAGTACAGGAGGTGAATGTAGGAGTGGCACCCACAAACTATTCCAGATTTATTAGATTTTTGCAAGAAGAGTTGTCGATTTCCGGCGCATCGCTTTCGCTGGCCCTAAGACACAGCAAACAAGATCCAGGCCCTTTGCCAATGATTCTTTGGCAATATGGTTTGGTAACACTAGAACAGTTAGACAGAATATATGATTGGTTGGAACAAGCTTAGTATTTATTTATCCCCAAGGATCTGGTGATCATGTCAAATCAAGTATTCCTAAGTAAGTTACGACAGAATCGAGGGGTGACACAAAATTCCATACCACAGCAGAGAATGGGTTAGCGATCGCTAACCCATTCTTTTATGCCTAAAACTTAAAATAATAAGGTAAGCACTTACTCAGATCTTGCTCCACTTTTGGAGGAACAACCTCCAAGTTCTCGTTCCCCGGTTCAACCGGGGAACGAGGAAATGAGAAACCGGGTTTCTTAGGGTATGGTGCGTAGTCCGAAAGGTAAGCATTGCCAAAAATAACTTAAAAGTGTTGATTATGCCAAAGCAGCAATTATCTCCATATCTTGTCAGTTTAACTTTGCTACTAATTTGTAAGTTATCTACTATTACTCCCTCACTCACCCAAGCACAAACCACCCCAACTAATCAAAATACATCTAGTCCTTGGGACCAAATAGATAGTTCATCTGCTTATGAACCACCACCAGATATTGGTTCTCCCGGAAGAAGAGAATCAGGTGGCAACCGTCCGGGAGAAATTTCTACTCAATTAAAATGTCCCAACGATTTACAGGTTCCCAATCCACCATTAACAGCTTTAGTCCCAAAAGTTAGCGAACAAACTGCCAACTCACGGACGAAAATTACCCAACTCATGGGATTAACTGTACAAGCACATCCAACATTTCTTGTCTACCTTCCCAAGACAGGTGCTAATACTGTAGAATTTATTCTTAATGATGCTGACGAAAAAGAAGTTTACCGGGCTAATTTCCCTACTCCAAAAGTTCCTGGCATCTTTGGCTTCAAACTCCCAGAAACCGCTCCGGCTCTGGATGTTGGGAAAAGCTACCAGTGGTATTTCGTGATTCGCTGCGATCGGGCAAATAGAAAGAAGGATTTAGTTGTCGAAGGCTGGATTTGGCGGACACAGTTACGTCCAGCAATCAACGAACAAATACAAAAAGCTGGATTACGCGATCGCATTACTTTGTACCGTCAGCACAAAATTTGGTATGATGCTTTGGCTACTTTAGCTCAGTTACATTACTCCTCACCAGAAAATTTACAAGTAACTACTGAGTGGAATGAACTATTGCGATCGGCTGGCCTAAGTGAAATCTCTGAACAAATGTTTATTTCCCCCATAAAGCCTTGATAAACTATTAAGGTTTATCAGTAAATTTGCCGATAAATCTATCACGAAAAAAGCAAATTTTCGATTCAATTCAATCCAGCACAGGCTAAAATAATTCATAAAATAACCTGTTATTCTCACATTTCAGGAATAATTTTATGAACAAAATAGCTGATGTAAGACTCTGGCTAAGAGTAGGGACTTATCTATTTTTTTTAGTTCTATCTCATCCCACCTCAGCACAGATAGTTCCCGACAGAAGTCTACCCAATAATTCCATAGTTACACCAACTAATGACACATCCCCTGAAATCACCACACCCGGACAAGGAACACCTGTAATTCACCTCATTAACGGCGGAACACAAGCAGGTAAAAATTTATTTCATAGCTTTCAAGAATTTTCCCTTCCCACAGGACACACCGCCAACTTTAACAACTCAGTAGATATTCAAAACATCATTACTCGCGTTACAGGTAACTCGATTTCTAATATTGATGGATTAATTAAAGCCAACGGTAGCGCCAACCTTTTCATTTTAAATCCTAACGGCATTATTTTTGGGCCAAATGCTCAATTAAATATTGGTGGAGCATTTATCGCCAGTACCGCCCAAGCAATTAACTTTGCCGATGGCACACAATTTAATGCCAATTCTACAGGAAACACACCCTTATTAACTGTCAGTGTTCCTCTTGGTTTGCAAATAAATTCACCCGCAATTTCTTCCCCTGGAATTACAGTGCAAGGTTCAAACTTGCAAGTGAACTCTGGTCAAACTATATCCTTAGTAGCTAATCAAATAAACTTTATTGGTGGCAACCTGAAAGCAGAAAATGGCAGAATAGAATTAGTGTCAATAACCAATGGTTCATGGTCACTATTTAGTAACATTCAACCAACTACAACCCAATTAGGAGACATTCAACTTTCCCAAAAAGCCACAGTTGATTCTAGTAGTTTTTTGGGTGGGGGTAATATTTTGATTCAAAGTAGAAGTTTAAGATTAACTGATGGTTCCCAAATCAGAGCCAACACTTTCGGCGCAGGACTCGGAGGAAACTTAACAGTAAATGCCTCTGAATCTGTAGAAGTAATTGGTAGATTAGCAGACGGAACTCCCAGCGCCTTGCAAGCCAGAGTTGAGACAAATGCCACTGGAAATGGTGGAAATATCAACATTAATACGAGGAATTTGCGAGTCGAAAGTGGGGCGAGAGTAGCCGCTTCTTCCTTAACAGATGCACCAGCTAACGCCGGAAATATTTCTGTACTAGCGACAGATAAAGTAGAAATAATTGGGGTAAAAGATGTTACCCAAAACGAACAAAATATAATTTACCCAAGTGCATTATCAACCCAAACCACAGGCGCAGGAAATGCTGGAAAGATAAACATTGAAACCGGAAATTTAGTGACTCGTGAAGGCGGACAAATAACTTCCGAAACCTTTGGGAGTGGAAATGCAGGAAACATTGATATTCAAGTCAGTAAAATTCAAATTGATGGTAGGTCATTTGATGGTAAAGAGCCTAGTGGAATTTTAGCGAGAACTGAAACAGAAGCTACCGGAACTGCCGGAAATATCAATATTAATACTGAAAGTTTGACAGTGACAAATGGCGCAAGAATTGCAGCCGCTTCTTTAGGCGCAGGAAAAGCGGGAAACTTAACCATTCTTGCCCAAGATTCAGTAGAAGTAACGGGAGTGGGCAAAAATATTGATGGTTCAGTTAATCCTACTCAAATATCAGTTTTAACTACTGGAAGTGGCGAAGCTGGAACTTTAGACATTGAAACCAGAAAGTTAACTGCTGAAAATGGAGGTCAAATAACTGCTTCTACTCAGGGAATTAGTAATGGGGGAAATTTAACTGTAAAAGCTGAAGAAGTGCAATTAATTGGTCGTTCTACCGATGGTCGTTTTCCCAGTGCTTTATTAGCGAGAGTTGAACCAAAAGCAACTGGAAATGCGGGAAATGTGGTGATAGAAACCCAAAGTTTAAGCCTCACCAATGGCGCAAGAGTCGCAGCATCTTCTTTGGGGGAAGGAAAGGCGGGAAGTTTAACAATTCGTGCTGGGGAAAAGGTAGAAGTTAATGGAGTGGGAAAAAATGTAGATGGAAGTTCTAACCCAACGCAAATTTCTGTATTAACAAATGGAACAGGCGAGGCTGGTTTTTTAAATCTTCAATCTAGGGAATTAACTGTAGGAAATGGAGGTCAAGTTACTGCTTCTACTACAGGAAGTGGAAATGGAGGAAGTTTAACTGTTAAAGCGGAAAATGTGCAGTTAAATGGTCGTTCTCCCGATGGAATTTTTCCCAGTAGTTTATTAGCAAGAGTCGAAGGAAAGGCTACAGGAAATGGCGGAGATTTATTTGTAGAAACAGGAAGTTTAACTGTTAGAGATGGTGCAAGAATAGCAGCAGCTTCTTTAACTCAAGCACCATTAGATAAGCCATTAGAACAAGGGAAAGCGGGAAATGTGACTATTCGCGCTAATAATTTAGAAGTAACAGGAGTTGGTAAGAACGCTGATGGAGGTGCTAACCCTGCACAAATTTCGGTGTTATCTACCGGAGTTGGAACTCCGGGTAATTTAAGGATAGATTCTCCGAGTATTTTGCTGAATAATCAAGGTAGTATTTCGGCTGCATCGCAAAAAGGTACAGGGGGAAATATTACTTTCAATTCGCAAAATATTGTTTTACGCCGTCAAAGCGTGATTTCTGCTGATGCAGGCGCAGGGGGAAGTGAGGGAAATATTAACATTAATACTCAAATTATGGTTTTGTTAGGAGGAAGCAAAATCATTACTGATGCAGAATCTCCCACTGGTGGAAGTAATATTAACATTTCTGCTCCTAGTGGTTCAGATTTATTATTGTTGGTTTCACCAGATAGTATTATTAATGCTCGTGGAGAGTTGATAATTGAAGGCGAGGTGGAAGTGAAAGCACCAGAATTGCCTAAAGTGGAAGTGGTGGATGCGACTAATTTAGTTGCTCAAACTTGTCCTGAAGGTGAAGAAGTTAGTACTTTTTATGTGACTGGAAGGGGTGGTATTCCTACTAATCCTAATGAACCTTTAAGTGGTGATTTGTTTTGGGAAGATTTACGCATTCCGCAAGTAAGTAAGGGTGTAAACCAGCAGGGGAGGAAACCAGCAGGGGAGAGTTACCAATCTCCAACTATTGTCGAAGCTCAAGGTTGGGTAATTGGAAGTAAAGGTGAGGTGATTTTGACTGCTGAAACTGCTAATTTTACCTTGCATAATGCGCCTTTTAAATTACCTGCTTGTCGTCCAAGGTGACATAGGTTTGTTGTGAGGACTTTAGTCCTTCTATTTTGCAAAGAAACGACTTCAGTCGTTACAACGGACTTTTACGACTGAAGTCGCTACTACGAACGAGTTTTAGGAAAATGTTTAAACCTTTTAAATTCAGTTTAGCTTTATGCTTGGGACTAGTAATTTTCCTCTCTTGGGAAAACTTGATTCTCCCATCTCCAGCAATGGCGAATTTCTCTTCTCTGTGTAACTCTTCTCTGCGTTCTCTGCGTCTCTGCGGTTCCATTTCTTCTAATTTTAATTCCTCGCAATTACTCCAACAGGGAAAAACTTTATACGAAGGAGAACAATTTGCGGAAGCAATCAAAATTTGGCGAGAAGCAGAACGAAACTTTGCTGCTCAAAAAGATACTTTAAGCCAATCATTAACTCTGAGTTTTCTTTCTTTAGCTTACCAGAAATTAGGCGATCGCCAATCCGCCCAATCCACAATTGACCAAAGTTTAAATTTATTACAAACAATTCCTGACTCAAACCCAGAAAAAAATCAGGTTTTAGCAACAGTTTTAAACACCAAAGGACGCTGGCAACAATCTTTAGGACAAACGGAAGAGGCTCTTTTAACCTTACAAAAAGCTACCGCTGCTTACCAAAAAGCTGGTGATGAACAAGGGAGAATTGGCAGTTTAATCAATCAAGCACAAACTTTACAAAGCTTGGGTTTTTATCAGCGATCGGCTAAAATTTTAACACAATTACAGCAAAATATTCAACAGCAAACCAATCCGCAGCTAAAACTTAAAGGTTTACTTAGTTTAAGCTCAATTCTTCGCACTAATGGAGATTTAGAAACCTCACAAGAATTAGGTAAACAAGCTCTAGAAGTTGCTGAAAAATTAGCCTCTCCATCTGCTTTAACTACGGCTTTAATTAATTTGGGTAATACAGAATTAGCTTTAGCTAGAAGAGTTGAAGCAGTAGCGGAGGATACAGCAGATAATCAACAAGTGCAACAAAGAAAGTTAGCAGCTTTAACCTATTATCAAAAAGCTACAAACACAGCGAATTCTGGTAATCAAAAGCTGCAAGCGCAAGTCAATCAAATGCGTCTTTTGCTTGAAACTAAACAATGGAGAGAAGCGGAAAGTTTATGGCGAGAAATCCAAAGCGAACTTGCTCAAACTCCGACTAGCAGAAGTAAAGTATTTGCTCAAATTAATTTAGCTAATTCTCTGTTAAAATCTCCTAATTCCAATTGGGAATTTATCCAACCGCAGAGTATAGGAAAGTTGCTGGCGAATGCAGTGCAAGAAGCGAAAAGTTTAGCAGATAAACGCGCCGAATCATATTCTTTGGGTGTGTTAGGGGAATTATACGAAAAAACCGGACAATTTAGGGATGCAGAACAGTTAACTAAACAAGCTTTACAACAGGCTAATTCTATTAATGCAACGGATATTAGCTATTTGTGGGAATGGCAATTGGGGAGACTTTACAAAGTTCAGAAAAATTGGGAAAATGCGATCGCATCCTACACCACAGCCATTAACACCTTAAAATCTCTCCGCAGCGACTTAGTAAACATTAACCCAGAAGTGCAATTCACTTTTCGGGATAGTGTTGAACCTGTTTATCGGGAGTTAGTTGATTTACTGTTACAACCTTTTACCCCCCCTTCCGTCCCCCCCGTTGACGGAGGGGAAAGAGGGGGGGTTACTCAAACAAAACTTATCCAAGCGCGTCTAGTAATTGAATCTTTGCAGTTAGCTGAATTGGATAACTTTTTCCGAGAAGCTTGTTTAGATGCTAAACCTGAACAAATTGAAAAACTGGATGTAAAAGCAGCCATAATTTATCCAGTAATTCTTCCCGATAGATTGGAAATTATCGTTAGTTTACCGCAAAAACCCCTAAAGAATTATAAAATATCGATTTCGCAAAATCAAGTTGAAAGCACTATTAATCAACTGGAACAAGCTTTAGCTATTCGCCATTCTAACCAAGAAGAACGTTTACAAATTTCTCAGCAAGTATATGATTGGTTAATTCGCCCCATGAAAGCAGATTTACAGGCGAGTGGTGTACAAACTTTGGTGTTTATATCAGATGGTTCTTTGCGAAATATCCCAATGGCGGCTTTACATGATGGGCAACAATATTTATTAGAAAAATACAATATTGCCCTAACTCCGGGGTTACAATTATTAAGAACTCAGCCTTTAAATCGGGAAAGATTACGGGCATTAACGGGAGGTTTAAGTGAAGAAAGGGAGGGTTTTTCAGCATTACCAGGAGTCAGAATGGAATTACAACAAATAAATGCCGAAGTTCCCGGAATCACACTTTTAAATCAAGATTTTACGAGTAGAAGTTTGTCACGACAAGTAGCAGAATTGCCTTTTCCTGTGGTTCATTTAGCTACTCACGGACAGTTTAGTTCTAACTTTAAACAAACATTTATTTTAGCTTGGGATGGGCCGATAAATGTGAAACAATTAGATGATTTACTCAGAAACAGAAATCCCAATTTACCCAGTGAAATTGAATTATTAGTATTGAGTGCTTGCGAAACTGCAACTGGCGATAGTCGGGCGGCGTTAGGGCTTGCAGGTGTAGCAGTTAGGGCGGGGGCACGCAGTACTTTGGCGACTTTGTGGAAAGTTAGTGACGAGTCTACTGCTGTATTAATGTCCGAATTTTATCGGGAGTTGGCAACACCTGGAACCACAAAAGCTGAAGCTTTACGTCTTGCTCAAATTAGTTTATTAAATAATCGGCGTTACCGAAATCCCTATTTTTGGGCACCTTATGTTTTGGTGGGAAATTGGTTGTAAATGGTAGTTGGTAGCGGGAAAAATTCCCCTTACTGAGATATTGTAGCTGTGATGCGAGCCCGCCCGGAAATCAATTTCCGGGCTAATAGCGCAAGTCCATTAAAATGGACTAAAAGCCTTTGAATATGAAGAATATTAAATATTTAGTCCTCTTTAGAGGAGTTTA
>NZ_JBHFNQ010000150.1:0-10982 GCF_041929345.1 Floridaenema aerugineum BLCC-F46 | reverse complement strand
CCACCTGAAAAAGTAAGGTCGGCTCGACCTGAACTTAACGCCTGTGGACAAGTTGGTGCCGACACCCTTGGTTGAAGCAGGAAGAAAACACCACATCAAATTAACAAGTTTAGTTAGGTTTGGATAGGTTTTTCAGAGCAGTCAGGCAATCAAATCGTCGATAATGAGTAACGGAGAATTAATTCGATCGTCTAAAAGGAATAATTATGACAGTCGCAGGAAAATTGGAACTTACCATCAAAATTAATGACTTCCCCACCAATGTTGAAACGGTGGATAACGGTTGGAAAAGGTTTGAGGTTGATTGTGAGGGTCGAATTGCTAGCATTACAGTTAAACCAAGCTTGGAGGATGGATCAAACAACAACGTAAGAAGTTTAATCCTAGTAAGCTGTGGAGCATTTAAAAGTCATATTGTAGGGTGCGTCAGATTTACATATTTTCCTTTCTATATAAGGCTTTACCGTCTGACGCACCCTACTCGTTAATAAGTGATTTAAATGCTCCACAGCTTATGCTTTATGGCAACAGAACCTAAACTAAGAGCTATTAAAAGAGGCAAACAAAAAATATAGCATACCATCAAAAATCAGGCAATTTAAAATGAAAAGGAAAACACAGGAAAGAATATGTTGTAATTTTTGAATGGGCTGGTAGTAACTATTCTGCTTATGTTCCTGATTTGCCTGGTTGTATTTCGACAGGTAAAACTTTGGCAGAAACAGAAGATAATATTAAAGGAGGCGATCGCACTTTATATCGACACTCTCCGAGAAGATAATCAACCTATTCCCGAACCATCAATTAAGGCCAAGGCAATTTCTGTTGCAGCTTAATTAGCAATAACTTACCAACTTAAGTACTTTTTTTCGTGATCAGTGAGGCGATCGCACTCACCAAAACATCAGGTTCAACTGGTTTGGAAATATGCTGTTGAAATCCTGCGCTTTTAGCTTGTTGCTGGTCAACTTCTCTGGCATAAGCAGTCAGAGCAATTGCGGAAATGTTTCCACCTCGCTCTGGGGGCAAATCTCTAATCAGGCGCATTAGCATATAACCATCTATGTCTGGCATCCCAATATCGCAGACTAAAACATCTGGTAATGATTGCTCGATTTGCTGGAGTGCTTCGGCTGCTGAAACAGCAGTTCTCACTTTTGCTCCTGCTTGCTCTAGGATAAACGTTACGAGGTCTTGGATATCCGGCTCATCATCCACAACCAGAATTTGTATTTCTCTTAGACTAGCAACTTGAGTGTTTTGTGGATTTTCCGGCAACAAAGGAATGGAAACGGGTATTAGTGGTAGCTTAACAGTAAAAGTAGCTCCTAGTCCTTGACCGGGGCTTTCGGCTTGAACAGTTCCCCCATGTAATTCAACTAAATGACGAACGATCGCCAACCCCAATCCTAAACCACCAAATCTGCGAGTCGTTGTGCCATCTTCTTGCCGGAAATACTCAAATACATCAGGTAAAAAGTCGGTAGCGATGCCTTTCCCTGTATCTTTAACTTGAATTTGAGCATAATTATCGATATTTTCTAGACTTATCTCTACCCTGCCTCCTGAAGATGTAAATTTTACGGCATTGGAGAGCAAGTTCCAAATCACTTGTTGCAGACGGGCAGAGTCACATAAGACTTGTCCAACATTAGGAGCAAAATTTGTGTGAATCTGAATACCTTTTGCTTCGGCGGCAAGTCTAACGGTTTCGATCGCAGCTTCAATAATGTTAACTAGCCCGACTGGATTGGGGAGCAACATCAATTTACCTTGCAAGATGCGCGAAACATCGAGCAAATCATCAATTAGTTGCGTTTGCAACCGGGCATTGCGTTCAATGGTTGCTAAAGCTTCTTTGGTCTTTTGTTCATCGAAGTGGCGAGTTTGCAGCAGCTTTGCCCAACCGAGAATCGGGTTGAGAGGCGATCGCAATTCATGAGATAGTACTGCAAGAAACTCATCTTTGATGCGGTTTGCTGCTTCTGCTTGTTCCCTGGCTACTTTTTCCCTTGCCAGCAGTTGTTCCCGTTCGGTTTCGGAGCGTTTGCGATCGGTAATGTCGGTATGAGTTCCCAACATTCGCAGCGGTTTACCCGCACTATCCCAGGAGACAATTTTACCGAGCGAAAGAATCCATTTCCAATGCCCTGATTTAGTTCGCTGTCTGAACTCGACTCGGTATGTATCGGACTTACCTGCAATGTAATCTTCATAAACTTTATAGACTAAAGCTACATCATCGGGATGTAGGCGATCGCGCCAGAAAGCATTTGTTTGCTGAAACTCTTCCGGTTCATAACCTAACATCCGAGCATATTCTGGAGAGACGATCGCATCACCCGTTTGCAGATTCAAGTCATAAAGTCCTTGATTTGCTGCCATTAAAGCCAAGCGGAGGCGTTCTTCGCTGGCGCTTAAGGCTTCTTCGGCGCGTTTGCGATCGCTAATGTTAATGAAACTTGCTACTGCCCCCACAATTTGTCCATTGTTGAGTAAGGGTGCAGCACTCACCAAAATATCATAGTAACTGCCATCAGTTCGGATCATGCGTGATTCGATCGCATAACTAACTTCTCCCCGCAGAGCTTTGGAAACGGCATAATTTTCTAAAGGAATCAGGTTGCCATCTGCATCTTTTGCAGTTCCCCAGTTAAACAGATCGAAGTCAAGATTTGTGCCATTTGGATCTTGCTGTGCCAGTCGCCTTGCTTGGGGATTGGCAAAAGTTAATTTTCCTTCAGCGTCGCACACAATTATCGCATCAGCAGCATACTTCAGAATCGTTTCCAACAAAAACCTTTGTTCGCGCAGGGCTGCTTCTGCACACTGACGTTCCTCAATCTCCTGTTGTAGTTGCTCATTGACTTGTACCAGTTCAACTGTTCGTGACTGGACTCGTGCTTCCAGTTCATTTTGAAAGTTCCTTAATTGAGCTTCTACTCGCAGACGTTCCTCTATTTGCGCTTTTAATGCCTGATTTGCTTGCTCTAGTTGAGCAGGGCTGGGCAATGCTAGAGCTTTCGGAACCAGGGGAACAAGCTCTAAAGCTGTATACATTGAGACTAGGGCAGTTCCAGCTTTAATCGCCCCGGATAACCAGTAGGTAGGATACCAAAGCGTCCAAATTGAGGCAAAGTGGGTTGTACCGCAGGAAATAATAAAAGCTGCAAATAACAAAAATATCCAGTGGAAAGGTAGGTCTTTTCGCTTGCTAACGAAGTGAAACAAGGTCAGGGGAATGGAATAATAAGCAAGCCCAATCAAGGCATCAGAACTTAAATGCAACCAAACTAAACTCGGTTTCCAAAGATAACAGTGACCATGAGGAATGAATGAGCCAGAGCCAAATAGATTGATTATAAAGTCGTGCATAACATAAAACAGCAGTTTTAGAGTCAAAAAATTTTTGCGAACCGGACAAATTTGGTCAGCTATATGAGCATATTTTAATTAGACAGAGGTAGTCCCTATATATATATATCCAAAGTTTCTTACATTCAATCTTACTTTTTCTTTAATAATAATCTCTCTTAAGGTAGAGGATTTTTGGATATTAACTCAAGTTGCTTGTTAGTTATTTAAAAAGGGTATGTTGTTTCCCTGTCTTGGTTATTATTGAGAGATTAAAATTAATGTAGAGACTTTATATATGTAGAGATGTTATATATGTAGAGACGTTATATATAACGTCTCTACATATATAACGTCTCTACTACTACTCTACAGCAAGGTTTTAGTTTAAGGATAGTATGTCTGATTAACTGGATTTGACACTCTCCCGTTAAGCTGACGCTGTAACGGGAGATTCTTGTTTCGCGGAAAGCCGCTTCCTAGTATCAGTATTTCTACTTTTACGCTTTGAGTCTTACGCTTTCTCCACAAGCTTGAAATTCCGTTTGCCCAACGGTATTTGTTGACAGAATTCTGATACCTTCTTCCCGCAAATTTCTCGCTGCATTTGTATCTCTGTCGTGATGGGTTTGACATTGTGGACAAACTCATTCTCTATCCTTTAGTGTCAGAGAATCATTCTTATATTTGCAGCAATTACAAAGCTTAGTGCTAGGAAAGAATCTGTCAACTTCAACAAGAATTCCGCCAACTCTTTTTAGTTTGTAGTCTAAGAAATTAACCAGCATCCCAAATCCAGCAACCAAAGTTTTGCGCTAAGGCTATTTGCTGTTCTTTACTTGGATACAATCTTACTTTTAAAGCTGTTAACATCTCTCTATTAATTCGGTAATTGTTAACAGTATAGCATTAATTATATTGATTCGCTGCGCTCAATTTGAGTTGTTGGTCACAATTCATCTCCCGGTACAGCGCAGCTTACCGGGAGATGAATTGCGACATTTAAGATAAATTGATTTTACCAAGCGGGATCGACAAATAAGTTAATTGTCAATTCTGCTTTTCCTGGGGGAACTGCGGTGATGCAAGCACGGATGCAATTACCATCTTCTAATTCGACTTCGCAAGCGTGACAGGAACCCATTAAACAACCTGTGGGAATGGTTACTCCGGCGCGTTCTGCTACTTTTAATAGTGGTTCTCCTACTTCAGCTTCGACGGTGATATTATCGGGGAGAAAATGAATTTTGGTCATTTGTCATTGGTAATTAAGTGGGTAAAATAGGTTTTAAATCGAGATTAGCTTCGACTATATCTGCGATCGCATCTAGCACAGCTTCTCTTTGTTCTCGGTAATTAGAAATTCCGGTTGGTAAAGAATGCAAACCGCGTTGTTGGCGCAATAAATTTAACCAAGCGCGTCGCCAAGGGCCATTATCAAAAATCCCATGTAGGTAAGTTCCTAAAACTGATTCTGTGGCATCAACCATACCTAAATAAGGGTCATCAAATAAAGGTTTAGTCCCTTGACTTTCTAGTTGACGAGAGCGACCTTGATGAATTTCGTAACCAAAAATAGGTAAACCTACTTGAGGATAATTAGAGGTTACTTGACGCTGACGGACGACTTTTTGAGGTGTAATTAACGTTGTTAAAGGTAATAATCCCAAAGCTTCACAACGTTGGGAATCGTTACCTTCAAGTCCTTCAGGGTCGGCAATAATTTTACCTAACATTTGATAACCGCCGCAAATTCCCAACACGGTACCACCAGAGGCAACATATTCTTTAATTGCTCCTGCCATACCTGTTTGTTGCAGAATGGTATAGTCAGCGATCGTAGCTTTTGTGCCGGGAATAATGACGGCATCAGGATGACCTAAATCTTGTTTAGGGCTAACATATTTGAGATTAACACTAGGTTCTGCATCTAAGGGATCGAAATCAGTAAAGTTAGAAATTCTGGGGAGACGAATTACGGCAATTGTAATATCACCTTTAGTTTTTTTAGTAGGACGTTCAAATAAATCTAAAGAATCTTCTGCGGGAAAATCCTGTTCAATCCAAGGTATTACCCCAATCACGGGAATGCCTGTATATTTTTCCACCCATTCCACACCTGATTGTAACAGGCTGCGTTGTCCGCGAAACTTGTTGATAACTATACCTTTAATTAAGGCGCGTTCTTCTGGGTCTAATAATTGCAATGTACCAACAATATGGGCGAAGGCTCCACCGCGATCGATATCCACAACCAAAATTGTATTAGCTTTCAAGTGACGAGCTACCCGCATATTAGTTAAATCGCGGTGTTTCAAGTTAATTTCAGCGGGACTTCCCGCACCTTCACAAATTACTAAATCGTATTCTGCACTTAAAGCTTGTAAGGACTCAGTAATTGCTTGCCAACCTGGTTGAAAATATTGTTCATAGTATTCTAAAGCTGTGGCTCTACCTACAGGTTTGCCCTTAATAATTACCTGAGAAGTCATATCGCCTTGGGGCTTGAGTAAAATCGGATTCATTTCCACAGCGGGATTAATGCCAGCTGCCCAAGCTTGGACTGCTTGTGCGTGTCCTATTTCTCCGCCATTAGCGGTGACGTAGGCGTTTAGAGCCATATTTTGACCTTTGAAGGGTGCTAAACGCCAACCACGTCTGGAGAGGATGCGACAGAGTGCAGCTGTTAAGAGTGATTTTCCTGCGTGGGAGGTAGTGCCCACAACCATAATTGCTTTCATAATTTTTGGGGATTAGGGATTGGGGATGACAGGGAAGATGCCTGTCCTACGGGACTGGGGACTGGGGATTTCTTATATGTTAAGTGTTTCAGAAATTAATCAAGTTTTCTTGCCACCATAAGTACGAGAGAGTCCAATTAAAAACTTTTTGTTATCTAAAGAGGCAATCTCAGCCAACGAGTTAAAAAGTGATAAATGCGATCGCGCCAAGAAGCCGCTGGTATTTCGTCGCCTTGAGTCGATAAGTTGTCGATGATTTCATGTCCTAGTGGTGTGAGACGAAAGCTATTAGTAATGCCTTGTCCATCTACTTCTCGGCGCAAAACTCCCACTTGAATCAGCCACAGCAATGAGTTATCTGTGATTAATTCCGAGAGTTGGCGTTGTGTGAATTGGTTGTTGTTGCCATTAACACCAGTAATTTCTTGAAAGTCTACGCTTCGCGATCGCATGGTAGTAAACAATAGCATTCGGAAAGGGGATACACGGAGCGATCGCTCTGCACGTTCAATGGTTTTTTGAGAATAGGAAAGAGAATTAGTTGTTTTTTGTTTTACCGAGTTCATTGATAATTTGGAGTTGAGGATCGAGCAATCAATGTTTATTTATTATCATAAGTCTTTTTTGTCTGGAGCAGTTACCTGTGCTAAAAAATTTACTTCTGATCAGAAAAGTGAAATATTGTAAAATCCAGATTGAGAAACAATTGATTACTCAGAAGGAAGCTTAAATCATGGCTTTAGCAGTCGGTATGGATGCACCTGCATTTACAGCCAAAGACACGAATGGTAATACTGTTTCGTTATCTGACTTGGCTGGGAAAACAGTGGTGTTGTATTTTTATCCAAAAGATGATACTCCTGGCTGTACCAAGCAAGCTTGTAGTTTTCGTGATGCTCAAGCAGATTACCAAGGCAAAGATGTGGTGGTGTTAGGAGTCAGCGCAGATGATGAAGCTTCGCACCAAGCATTTACAGCGAAATATAATCTCAATTTTCCGCTTTTGGCTGACACTAATAAAGAGCTAATTAAAGCTTACGATGTTGATGGTGGTGGTTATGCCAAGCGAGTGAGTTATGTAATTGATGGCGATGGCAAAATCATTCATGTTGACGCTTCTGTGAATACTGCGACTCATGCTCAAGATATTTTAGCAGCACTCGGTTTGTAATTTTTGCTATAAGACTCAGCTTTCGTTTCGGCTCTCTTAGGAGACGAAACGAAAGCTGAGGGAACTAAAAGAGGCTGTCAAAATTCGATTGTGCGATCGGTCAATTTAGGAGAATTTGATGAGCTATAAAACCGCACCCACCCATCATATTCTCCCGAATCTACCCATTTGAGAAGTTCTGCGGCTCTCATCACCACCCAAGCACTTGAGTGATCCATAAAGCTGAAAATTTTGGTAATTTGATCCAGCCCACTTAGTTTACTAGTATCAAACTCGCGGGCTTGGGCTTCAAATTCAGTGATTACGGCTTCCGTTATGTATTCACCGGGCAATCCACCTAACTTGATTAACGCAGTGAGGGCAACGTCTACATCTTGACAGGCTAACAAGCCTGCACGATCGCCAGTAAATTTTGACATGACAATCCAGTTATACAGTGCTACCTCAATACTATTAGCGGCTAATCCTCCAAGTCCCAGTGTGGTGCTACTAATCACAGTTTTCAAAAGAGGCATAACGGCTGCCAACTGCTGATAGGTTAAATAGCCGCCTTTAATTCGGGAAAGTTGGTGTCCCAGTAAAAACAGGAGTTCCTCATGAGTTAGCCACTCCATTGCCTCCAGGTTAATGCCAATCATCGGCTTTTCCACCCCGATCGCGTAAGAAAAAATAGACCCTGTACCTCGAAACAGGTATAATTCGGGGACTGAAGCAACATCTAAAATTTTACAAGCCTCTACCAATGCCTGATCCAATCGAGGGAAATTACGAGCAGTTACTCGAAAATCTCCCCCTAGCGTTTGCAGCCTTAGTAAGCGATCGATACCATACTCATTAATCTTTTTGAGTAATAGCGACAACCCAGGCATTTTTTCCAGATTTGTCAGCGCCCGACGATCGAAGGGATGTCGATAGCTATCAACATTGGTATCTTTAAAGATTTGTTTAGCCACTGAGTTTAATGCTTGGCAGAATTCAAATTATTGTTTTGCTTGTAGGGTAAACTTTGCTCCACCTTATTTATTTGGGATGTCGCAGTTCATTCCCTGTCGTAGGAGTAATTCCTAAATTAATCCTACGACAAGAAAATGTCAATAGTTAATCTTATTGATTTGGGTTATTTGTGTTTTCAGTGGGAGTGTTGGGGTTTACGCGATCGATCAATTGGTCAGGAACTTGTAGACGTTGCCGTTGTCTGGCGCGGAACTGAGCAGCCGCGTCATCTAAATTTTCCTTTTGTTCGTTGGTGACATCTTCCATCGATCGATTTAAACCCAAATTAGAGCGATGGATTAAATCAAAAACGCTGAAAGATTGACCTGTACCACCAGTAAGTGGATCGCCATCTTTTTGAAATTCTTGACTCGGATCAGTATTCAAATTTTGAGCCAAAGTTGTTTCTGGCAATACCAAAATAGAGAAAGTAGTTCCTGCTAATAAACCGAAAGCTATTTTGGTGAGTGACTGAAATACCATTTTAAATTTCCTCCTCACTATTTAAACAGATTATATCGATTACCGAAATGTTTGCTCCAGATGCTTGCGAGGGGGCGGGTTTTGACTTAAATTTTATTTGTCTTGCGTTGAAAGTTTTGGGCTAAACCCGCCCCTACAGAGTTGGATCGATCCTTTGGGTAACGGAGATTATTTTAAGCAAATCTCCGGCGTAATAAAGGCTGAATGCTTAAAAATGCTGCCACATCAAGCAGTAGTAGTACTAGTAATGTACCAGCTAAAGTTACAGTACCCCAAGGAGCTTGCATCACTACACTACCAAGACTCCAATCGCTGTGCAAATAGAGATAACGAATGGGTTCTATAGCAAAACTCAAGGGATTGAGAGAGGAGATAAACTGCAACCATTTTGGCATAAAAGAAAGCGGTGCCAAAGCGGTACTCGCAAACAATAAAGGTAAGTTAGTAACAAAAATCACTGCTATTAATTCGATATGTCCAGGTAGAGCAAAAGCTAAACCTAAACTTAAAGCAGTGACACCTAATACTAACAAAAGAATGATTGCCGCAATCACAGTTAAACCGAAGATATCAGGTAAACCTGCGCCTAAAAAAGCACTAGTGGCGATAATAGCGATCGTCTGAACAGCACTAAGAGTAATGATAAAGATTGCGGAAGCAAAGACGATCGAATACCGACTAGCCAAAGGCGCAACTAACAGACGATTCAAAAAGCCAAATTCGCGATCGAACATTACAGGCAACCCTGCATTTAACGCCCCACTAAACGCAGTAAAAACAATCACACCTGCTGCCAAAAACTGACCGTAATTAGTATCATTACCAAACAAACCCTTGGGTGCATTTTGAAACAAAGCCCCAAACAAAATCAACCAAATCAGAGGTTGAATCACCCCAGCAATCAAAGTAGAAGGGCGACGTTGCAACTGAATAAACAACCGACGAGTCAAAGCCAAAGTTTCCTGAATAAACTCTCCCAAAAACCCAGAAGAACCTACCTCAGAAACCTGACCCGACTCAAAACTAACATTAGACTTTGGACTTAAAGTACTACTCATTTTCTTCCTCTTTTTTCTCTCTGTGTCCTCTGCGTCTCTGCGGTTCAAAAAAAATCTTATTTCATACTTTGTTTTTTCTCAGCCTTCAAATCCCGACTACTAACAGCCGCCAACTCAGCATCCATCAAAGTTTTACCAGTAGCCGCCAGATAAACATCATCCAAACTAGGGCGAGATTGAGCAATTCCAAAAGTAGGCAAACCTGCTGCTTGTAAAGCTTGCTGAATCACAATTAAAGCATCATTTTGCGGAGTTACCACCAAATTCAAGGAATTACCCTGAGCGTTATTAATAATCACCTCTTGCACAAACGGCAAAGATTTCAACATATCTTTAGCTTTCTCAGCTTCTTCCATTGGGGAAAACTCACGGATGCGGAGAGTAACGCGATCGCCACCCACGCGATCCTTCAACTGGGAAGGAGTACCGGAAGCGATGACGACACCTTGATCGATGATAGCGACGCGATCGGCTAAAGCGTCAACCTCTTCCAAATAGTGACTAGTGAGTAAAACCGTAGTTCCCGCATCGCGCAACTGACGCAGAATATCCCACATTACCACTCTACTTTCGATATCTAATCCTACCGTTGGTTCATCCAAAACCAAAAGATCTGGTTTGTGCAATAACCCTGCTGCCAAGTCTAACCGCTTGCGGATACCACCGGAATAGGTGCCAGATTTTCGATCGGCGTACTCCTGCAAACCCAAAGTATCGATCATTGCGTCGATCCGTTCTTTGGCAAACTTACCCGGTAAATGGTAGAGTGCGGCTTGCAGTTGCAACAGTTCCCTTCCTGTGAGAATCTTGTCGAGGGCGACTTCTTGGGCGACGTAACCGATGCGTTGACGCGCCAGCTTGGGGTTGTTAATTACGGAAATGCCGGAAACCTCGATTTTGCCTGCATCTGGCATCGCCAAGGTACAGAGACATCTAATTGTAGTAGTTTTGCCTGCACCGTTTGGCCCCAAAAGACCAAAGATTTCTCCCGGTTCTACTTGAAAGGATACATCCTTCACGGCTTTGGTGTTGCCGTAGCTTTTTTGGAGATTTTGGATAATCACTGCGGGAGCCATAGTTGTCCCTGTTTAATAATTCGCAACAATCTTTAATTTTATTGTAGCGGGGACGGGAGATGGTACGTTGTTGCGCTTCAGCGCTAAAATCTAGCGCTGAAGCGCA
>NZ_JBHFNQ010000015.1:0-10619 GCF_041929345.1 Floridaenema aerugineum BLCC-F46 | reverse complement strand
GAGAGTCTTTTACGTGGGGGTAGGAGGTGTGAATCTCCTAGAGGACAGGGTTCCTCGTACTAGACGACCAGTTCAGGTCGCACGTCGTCATTCATCCCCAACTAAATCGGAGATTTTAGGCAAGGGACTTCTGCCGACATTTTTGTTAAAAACTGCGAACAATCTGATCAATAAACGCTTCTTCCCTTTTACGCTACGTAGTTAACGGTACTCAATAACGGGACAAGTGTCAAAGATTTTACGGATATCTAGAAAGACTTTTATTTGTTAGCATGAGAAAAGTTCAACTATAATTTTTTTGGGTTCATCTCCAAAAAGTAATAATTAAGACTTTTGGTGACAAATTTAGCTTTTCGTAAACAAGCGATATAGCTAGCTAACAATTAGGCGGAAGTTTATGCCGGAAATTTCTGCAATTATCTGTACACATAATCGAGAAAAATATTTAGGTGCGGCTATTGATAGTTTGCTAGCACAAGATTTTCCTGATTATGAAATAATTGTTGTAGACAACGCTTCGAGCGATCGCACTCGTGAAATAGTTCAAGCACGCCCTAGCGTGAAATATATATATGAACCAATCACGGGATTATCCGTAGCTCGCAACACAGGCGCTAAATCAGCTACAAGTCAGATTCTCGCATATCTTGATGATGATGCCGTAGCAAGTCCCAATTGGTTAAGTGTACTGTATGCAGCTTATCAAAGCAATGAAAAATTGGCGATCGCAGGTGGCAAAGTTACCCTAATTTGGCCGGAGGGAATCTTACCCCCGGATTGGCTTTCCGATGACTTAGCGGGAAATTTGGGTGCATATAATCTGGGTGACAAAATTGTATATATCGATCGACCAGGCTTAACTCCAAGAGGGTTAAACTATTCAATTCGACGCAAGTTTCTCGAAGAAATCGGTGGTTTCGACATTAACCTGGGTCGAGTTGGGAAAAAATTACTATCCAACGAAGAACTACTAATGACAGAACAAGCTTTAAACCGAGGTTGGCAAGTAGCCTATCTTCCCGAAGCTTTAGTCGAGCACAACGTTTCCCCAGAACGAGTTAACCCCCAATGGTTTTTAAGTCGAGGTTGGTGGCAAGGCATCAGCGAATATTACCGCGAACAACTAGTCGGGAAAGCCGGAGTAAAACAAATAGGACGAGGTGGCGAACGCTTAATGTATGGTGTTTATAAATCAATGAAATATTTTCGCCATCCCGACCGACGGTTTGAAAATTTAGTGTATAGCTATGGTCAAATTGGATATTTAAGTGCCGTAATCATGGGGTTATTTTCTGCCGCCAGACGGGAAAAATAAGAACAGGGGATGAGTTGGTTTCTCCTGAGACTCACCGATAACGGGGTTGGTAAGGGGTGTGCTTTCCTCTCCTTCCTCTTTTAGGTAGGAGAGGAAAGCACACCCCTTACACTAACAACTGAGCAGTAGCGAATCTTTTATTTGATGTATACTCATATTAGTGAGTTTATTAAGCTTATGGAACAAGTATTGACGCTAGTTGTAAGACTTGATGTATCTGAAAACCAACGCAAATTGTTGGCGGATACATCTAGTGCTTTTGCGTCAGCTTGTAATTGGATCAATGAAACAGTTAACCCAAACCTAACCAATAGAAACTCAATCCAAGCAGTTTGCTACAGAGATGTAAAGACAAAGTTTGGATTAACTTCTAACCATGTCGTTAGAGCTTGCGCTAGGGTAGGAGCCAATCGGCTGACAGCTAAACAAAAAGGTAAGAAAGTTAAAGGCTTTAAACCAACCAGCTTTGATTGTGACGCTCGGACATTTAGATTCATTGAAGAGAATTGGAGTGTGAGCATCAGCACAACGGGTAAACGAGCTACTATCCCCTTAAAAGCAAGTAACTATCATCGTGGTAAGTTAGCCGGACAAGAACCAACCTCGGCTCAAGTTTGTTTGCACAAAGACGGCTATTGGTATGTCCATATTCAGCTAAAATCAGAACCAAGAGAACCATTAAAAACGGACAATGCGATCGGGGTTGATTTTGGTCGAAGAGATATCGCTGTTACCAGCACAGGTAAATCTTGGTCAGGCAAACATATTCAAGATGTGCGAGATAGATATAGTCAAGTTAGGACTTCTTTGCAGAAAAAAACGAACCAAGGCACAAGAACGACACGGCGTAGATGCCGTCAAATTCTGCAACGGTTATCGGGGAGAGAAAGAAGATACCAAGCTTGGCTAAACCATAACATCAGCAAGGCAATCATTTTAGAAGCGAGAAACACTCAATCCTTTGTAGCTATCGAAGATTTAACTGGTATTAGAGAAGGTTTAAACAACAAACCAAGAAGCAAAACTGAGCGTCGAAGAATTAATTATTGGGCGTTTTATCAGTTAAGAACTTTCTTGGAATATAAAGGTATTAAGGAAGGCGTAAAAATTATCGCTGTCAATCCTGCCTATACGTCGCAAAGTTGTCATTGTTGTTTGCATATTGGCATAAGAACTGAGAAAAAATTTAAGTGCGTCAATCAACAATGTGGATGGATTGGAGATGCTGATGAAAACGGCTCTAAAACGATTGCACTATTGGGGTTGAGTGTAAACCAACCTAGAGGCTCAAATTTATTGGCTTGTCCCATAGATTTAGGGCTACCAAAAGCTCCGCCCTCTGGAGCGGGCGGGGTAGTTTACTTGCCAATTATCTTGAAGTTTATTGCTAAATTAAGCACCACTAATCATGACTGCCACAGCCAAAAAAATCCCAGTTTCCGTGTTGATTCCCGCCAAAAACGAAGAAGCTAACTTGCCAGCTTGTTTAGAAAGTGTAGCAGTTGCGGATGAAGTTTTTGTCGTAGATTCGCAAAGTAGCGATCGCTCGATAGAAATTTCCCAAAAATATGGAGCAAATGTAGTTCAGTTTTACTTTAACGGTCGTTGGCCGAAAAAGAAAAACTGGTCATTGGAAAATTTGCCCTTCCGCAATGAATGGGTGTTAATAGTCGATTGTGACGAACGCATTACCCCAGAACTTTGGGCAGAAATTGCCGCTGCTATTGAAAACCCAGATTACAACGGCTATTACTTGAATCGGAAAGTCTTTTTCCTGGGAACTTGGATTCAGCATGGTGGTAGATATCCTGATTGGAATTTGCGCTTATTCCGTCATCAAAAAGGACGTTATGAAAACTTAGGTACGGAAGAAATTCGCAATACCGGAGATAACGAAGTTCACGAGCACGTAATTTTAGAAGGCAAAGTTGGCTATCTAAAAAATGATATGCTGCACATTGACTTTCGCGATATTTATCACTGGTTAGAACGACACAATCGTTATTCTAATTGGGAAGCTCGCGTTTATTTGAACTTGTTAACTGGCAGGGGAGATGATGGTACGATCGGCGCTAATATTTTGGGAGATGCCGTCCAACGCAAACGCTTTTTAAAGAAAGTTTGGGTACGCTTACCTTTTAAACCCTTTCTACGCTTTTTGATCAGTTATGTTTTCCAACTGGGCTTTTTGGATGGGAGAGCCGGATATACTTATGCTAGACTTTTGAGCCAATATGAATATCAAATTGGGGTAAAACTCTACGAATTACGCCGTTTTGGTGGTCAGTTAAACAACGCCCCACAACCAACTCCCCCAAAAACTGTGACATCTACAACCGATTCTCCTACCACTAGCGACACTACAGCTTATGACTCAGTGGGTTCCTGAACCAACTGATCCAAATTCTGCATCCAAAAAAGAGTCTTTGCTGGATGCGGAACCTTGGATGGATTTACGAAAGTACGATCAATCAAATTTCGATCGCGGTCGTTCTAATTGGATAATTTTACTTTGGTGGTTGGTGCAAGCGATCGTATTTCCCCTCACACCCCACCAACTCCACGCACCCAGAATCGCCTTATTGCGTTTATTTGGGGCAAAAATCGGCAAAGGAGTCGTCATTCGACCTACCGCCCGTTTCACCTACCCTTGGAAAGTGGAAATAGGCGATTACAGCTGGATTGGTGATGACGTAGTTTTATATAGTTTGGATTACATTCGCATCGGTCGGCACAGCGTCATTTCCCAAGAATGCTACCTTTGCACCGGAGATCACGATTTTGAAGACCCCGCTTTTAGTTTAATTACCGCGCCGATTACCATTGGCAACGGAGTTTGGGTAGCAACTGATTCCTTTGTTGGCCCGGGCGTAGAAATTGGCGCAAATACAATAGTGGGCGCACGCAGCAGCGTCTTTCGCAGTTTGCCTGCCGGACAAGTTTGTTGGGGTAGTCCCTGCCGTGCCCATCATCCCAGACAAGTTAAAGGAAGATTTATCTAAAACTGAGTCCACAACAGAAACAGAAGATTAAATACTGGTTTGGAGTATCCCGTTTTGCCTACAACGAAACCATCCGTTATTTGCAACAAAAGGGAACCAAAGCCCAATGGAAAAAAATTAAAACTGGCATTATTCAAAGCTTGCCTGATTGGTGTAAAGATGCGCCATATCAAATTAAAAATATTGCCGTCAAAGATGCTTGTCAGGCAGTAAAGAAAGCCAAGGAAAAGTATGTGAATGGTGGTGGGATTAGCAGATGCAAATTTATGTCACGCAAAGGGAAGAGGAGAATTCGCTCCAAGTCAGTGCGTCAGATGTTAACGCTTTCACACTATAAGTTTAAGTTGTTCTTAAAGCATAAGGCGTTTGAACACAACAAGATAGTGATTGATGTTAATGAAGGTTATACATCAAAAACTGTTAGCTGGACTGGAGAAATTATCGACAAATTAGGCGGGGCTAAATTCATCAAGTCTGGCATTGATAACCGTGTTATGAACCGAGACTTGAATGGTGCGCGAGGAATCTTTCTTCGTGCATTGGTTGATACGGTGCGACCTGAAAAAGGGTTCTTTTGTTTCGTGGAGCCTACTCCACTAAGGGATTCACAGCCCTTACCCTCATGTAAAAGACTCATATAGAGTCCGGTCACGTCTCAGTACAGAAATGGAATAGACGGAATGCAGACCACAAATGTAGCCGAAGCTAGCAGCCTAAGCTGGTTAGGAGCTAGAGGGAGTCCTTCCAAAGGTGAACTAGGTGAATTATCGATAAACTGCGTGACCCAATGAATGACCAAATAAGGCTGATAGGCATATACGGGAAAGTCTGGATGGTTGTATCTCATCAAGACCTGTGAATAACAAAACCCGTCGCAGAAGAGATAACACCCAAGGAAAGACAGAACAACAAAGGAATCAACAGGGTAAGCCCTACAAGGTCTAGGGAAGGTCGATTCACCCTAGTAAGTCAAAGGCAACAATGACAGAATCCCCTGGAGGGTAAAGGATGGATGAGAAAGCGAAAGCTGGAGGTAATGCTCCAGATAGGGGTTCAAAATTTGCCCTTGAGCGAAAGCAATAGCAGACTTCATCTGGGTCTTATACGAGAGACAAAGTGACTAAGAAATTGAATCCAATGACAAGTTAGATACGGCCATGTTAATGACGGCTCAAAATACTACGAAGTAGCCAAAATCCAAAATTCAGGGCTTACGCAGTAATGCTAAATATGGTGGAATGGTGCGTTACGTTTTACTAACGCACCCTACAAATAGTAAGTCCTGCTAGTAACGGGATAGCCTGAAGAATCAAAATTGCTGAACGCTATAGTAGAGACAAGCCACGCTACCAATAATGTAAACTAGCCAAGTGCCAAAAAAGCCGATCGCTCGTCCCGGCGAAGGCCCATAAGTTTGAATCAGTCCCCAAGCATGGCCAATCCGTGCCACAATTAGCATTGCACCCAACATCCAAATTAACCAAGTTGCAGCTTGCATCAATTCCAGAGCTACCAGAAATAATAAAGCGATCGGAACATACTCGGTAAAATTGCCGTAGGCTCTAATCTTTCGCTGCAACACACCATCATCTGCTTGTTTTGTCACAACAGTCTTTTGCGTCAGTTTCTCCACAAAAGCAGCCCAGGCATTAGGATTTTTTAGGTAATCAGGTTGTGAGGCAACTTCTGCGGTTGTTGCTCCATGCCAAATGCGAGTCCGGGTACGTTCCATGACTACCTGATAGGATAAACCCAAAGCCAGTAACCCGTGACAGCCAATGAAAAAGGTTGAGATGGGAATTATTGCAGACATTGATTTGTTAAATAATCAACTTTCTCTATGAAGCATTTATAGATCTAAGCAGCGGGGACAATGGGACAAGGGGAAGTTCATTAACTCAAAACTCTCTCATTCAAAACTCAAAACTTTCCCCCTGCCCCCTATTATGGGCAACGCGGAATTCTTCTGGGGCGACGAACACGCTGTCTGCGTCTTGGTGGTTGGTAACACTCTTGGATACAACATATTTCTTCGTCGGGAGCGTTCCAGTTCCAGTTATCGCTAACATCGCCTGAGCGAAATTCGGCGCGACATCCGTTTCTTACCCAAACAAAACCTCTACCGTAAGTCCAATCAATACCCTCTACGCAAGCGGCGCGAGATAATTGTCTTTCGAGAAATACGCCACGTCGGGTATTAATTGAACATCTTATGGTTTCAAAATTAACGCTCTGGCAAATAGCAACGCTTTGAGCCGAGGCAGACTCAGCCATGATTATAGTAGCCGCAACTGCAACAGTAGCAGCACCAGCGAAAGCGACTTTTTGACACAGATTGGTCATCAGGTTAAACTCCTCACTGTACTGGGCTTAGGTAGCTTTTGCATCTGCGCCCCGATAGACCAACAGTATCCCTAAGTTAGCTACTCTCGTCAACTACCTATATATTTGGTGTTTTTCAGTTATCTGATTGGGTAATTGAGAATTGTGGTAACAGTTACAGCGCTTTTTAGGAAGAATTTTAGTACTTTTTGCGGGTAAGTAAACGGGCTGCGATCGCACCACCGATAAAGCCAAACAAATGTCCTTGCCAAGAAATCCCGATTTGTGTCGGAAGAACACCCCAAATCATACTACCGTAAACCGAGCCTACGAATAATGATAAAAAAATAGATCCAGGGCTACGTTGAAAATAGCCCCGAAATAGTAAATAGCCCAGATATCCAAACACAACTCCACTAGCACCAATATGAATACTATTGGGAGGTGCAAATAGCCAAACGCCTAGACCGCTAACTATCATTGAGATGGCACTGACAACGAGAAAATCGCTGGTTTCTCGTAACATAATTAACCAGCCAAGAGTTACAAAGGGTATAGTGTTGGCTGCTAGGTGTAAGAAGTTTCCATGTAGAAAGGGCGCAAATAATATTCCACGCAGTCCAATAACTGAACCGGGAATGATCCCAAAGTAGTCCAGTCTACCTTGGAAAACGATTAGGTCGAAAAATTCCACAATCCACATTAAGGCAACAGTACCACCCAAGATGAACACCTGGGCTTTTAATTCATTGATAATTCCTTTTACCTGATCTCTACTCATTTTTATACCTTTGGTAATTGTTTTTTGTATATTTACAAGATAGCAAGTTCAGCATTGTTTTGCTCAAGGAATTGGCACTTTTAAGTTAGCTTCATGCTTGTATATAAATTAAATATTACCAGAATTGGTTTTTTTCTTACTTATGAAATTGGTTCAAATACAAGTTGGGGAATTAATATCTGTGTAGGCTCGGAGTTTACTATTTCCCCAATTCCTAGAAATTGCCCGGTTTCCTGTTGGACGCGCTTTTTCCCGAAAGAATATTTTGGGTAATTTTCGGGTAGAGATAGGCGTTGTCCTTGGCACCAGCGACGGGCATCTGGTTCGGCTAGGTTAACTACTTCTAAATGACTTAAAGCTGTTTCTGGAGAAATAGGGTTAAATGTTCCTTGTTCTATGTGAGTTTCTAACTCTGTAAAAGTCAAACTTTCGGTTAATTGTAAGCCACAACTGGCGGTGCGAGTTAAGGCGGCGAGAGTTCCGCCAATTTGTAAGGTTATTCCTAAATCGCGTGCGATCGCTCTAATATAAGTACCAGGCCCACAAGCAATTTCTAAGTCTAATTCCGGGAATTCTCCAGCACGCCAATCTAAAATTTCTATTTGATGAATTTCCACAGGTCTAGGGGCAATTGTAATCGTTTCTCCAGCACGGGCTAACTCATATAAACGTTTCCCTTGAACTTGAATTGCACTATAATTAGGTGGAATTTGTTGAATAGTTCCCTGGAATTTTTCTAAGGCTAATTTCACCTGTTCTAAAGTTAATTCATTTCCTGAATTTTGAGCAATTACTTCTCCTTGCAAATCGTCTGTAGTGGTAGTTACTCCTAGTTTAATTGTGGCGCGATATGCTTTGTCTTCCCGCAGGTATTGTAACAGGCGAGTTGCTTTACCCAAGGCAATGGGTAAAACGCCTGTTGCTGCGGGATCTAATGTGCCGCCATGTCCGACTTTTTTTTGATGTAATAGACGGCGTACTTTAGCTACGCAGTCGTGAGAAGTAATACCGAATGGTTTGTTTAAGTTGAGGAAACCTTGCACGATTTAGTAATTAATAATTGGTGATTTTTAGTTACGATTAGGTGAGATGATTAGCTCTGGAGATGGACGCTCCAATGCTAATTGTAACTCAGCTTCGGAGAGCGATCGCACCAAACTTAAAGGTAAAGGCTCTTGACTCAAATATCTAATGTAGGATGGAGTCAAATAAGCTTTATATTCTGGATCATTAGCGACATAAAACTTAAAGAAAGCTACACTCCATGCTTTTATGTAATCACGCGCCAAGGCTGGATCTGGGCCGATTACTGGTGACGGCAAAGGTACAGTAGATTGAGACTCAGCTAAAGTAGAAAAGTGTGTACCGTTATTCATGATTAACAAATATCGATTGGGGTTATTTAGCCAGGTAAAAGGCTTAATTTGTTCTGGTAAAGCGGGTGCAACTGTATCAGCAGTACCCGCAACTAAGGCAACCGGAATATTAATATTATTCAGTCCATCTTTGCCAAAAACGCTACTACCAATTGGGTTAATAGCGATCGCCGCTTTGACTCTATAATCTTGCAAATTATAGTTATAATTTGGTAAAATCAAAGCGCGACATTGCAGTAAAAGTGACAAGTTCCAAGTATTATTAATGGCAGCACAATCCTGTTTCAAACTGTTAAAATTGATCTGGGCACCTGCCAAAGCTAATGCAGTGTAAGCACCAAAAGATTGTCCAATTACTCCCACTTGTTGAGCATTTAAACGACCTTGATACAAAATATCTGTTTGGGAAAGTCTTTCTAATTCATCGAGGAGAAACTTGACATCTAAAGGTCGATTAATGAATTCGTAAGGTGGCGCGACTTCTTCTGCTTTACCTTCAAACAAATTTTGCAATTGCTGTGCATTACTACCGGGATGTTCTAATACAGCAACCGCTAGTCCGAATGAAGCTAAATGTTGAGCTAAATAAGCAAAAGTTTCTCTATCTGAACCTAAACCATGAGAAATTACAATTACTGGTGCTGCTGTTGATTGTTGCTTAATTCCTTCAGGAATTGGTAAGTAAATATCAGCGGTAAAACTGCGGTTGCGCCGCCAATCTTGGAATTGTCTTGTTTGCTTGTTAACAGTGAAATATCCCGGTTGGCGTAAGTTTGGTAATGCAGCTATTTGTACAGAAGTTTGATTAACTGCTAAAGTAGTTGCTTGTTCATTAACAGCTGCTATTGCTTTATTAGTTTGCTCAATTACTTTAGATAAATCATCAGCAAGTTGTAAACCTCTTGCTAAATCAATTCTGACTCCAGAAGCAGGAAATTTGCGTAAAACATTTAGTAAGGTAATTCCCTCTGGATCGTTAGCGGCAGAAATTAACGCTTGTTGAATTGCTTGGGAACCATATTCTCCTGATTCCGTCTGAATAACTTGTCCTAATCTTCGCAGTAAAATTTCTGCTTGGGGGGTGTTGAAGAATTGGGAAACTGCGATCGGTCTAACTTCTAAACGTTTCAGTAAAATGCGGCGCAACTGTTCTTGTTGTTGGGGTCTAATATATTGAATGTAAGGTGCTAAATCGTTGTTAACTACCCCTCTTTTAGCGTAAGCTTCCAAAGAATTTACAGAAATTGTACGTTCTAAGATGTCTAAAGACACTTGCACTCTCTCTGCGGATCTTGCAGGAAAAGTAGATCCCATAGTTGTCAGCAGAGAAATTCCTAGCAAAATTCCTACCCAGTTAAATGACTTATGGAGCGAATCAGTTAATTGACGCATAATTTAGGAGGTTTCACAAGACAAATTCTGCAATAACTTGGCGGCTCATCGTTCAAAACAAGTACAACGATGCTCTTTACCTACTTCTATACTGACCAACAATTTCCCAAACGTCGAGACTTCTGTGATTTTAAACAAAGCTGCAAATCAGCTTTACACAATTATCAAATAATTTGTTACAATATAAAACCTAATTGTCTTTTTCTCGCTTCAGTAAATACTCTTAATTTTTACCATGTAGAGAGGTTGTATACAACGTCTCTACATAAGGTTGTATACAACCTCTCTACATTTTCTTTTCAATTTAGATTAAGTAGGGTGCGTCAGAACCTTAAGATTATCATTCGTTGTCTAAAATTATGCTATCTGACACACCCTACAACTTTTCAATTTAGATTAAGTAGGGTGCGTCAGAACCTTAAGATTATCAT
>NZ_JBHFNQ010000149.1:0-9430 GCF_041929345.1 Floridaenema aerugineum BLCC-F46 | reverse complement strand
GGGAGATGGTACGTTGTTGCGGGGGAGCGGTCAAATAAAGAGCGGTTGGCCACAAAAGTAGCAAAGTAAAAATTTTAGGGGTTTGTGGGGAAAATAATGTTTTGCGGGATAAAAAAGAGTTAAAAAATTGGTGTATGGTGTTGTTACGTTTTTGCGCTCCCCCTATAAAAACTCGCGCTTACCCCCAACAACGTACCTAAGTCAAATTTTCAGGAGTTTCTGGGAAAAATAAGTTTAGGCGTACTCAACTACTTCTCAAATATGCTTTACTGTTCTAATACCAATTGCTCGAATCCGTTCAATCCTGATAGTAATAAGTTTTGCCAAAGTTGCGGTTCTCAATCTCTCTATTCTTTATTTAAAAATCGCTTTCGGGTGGTGCAACTTTTGGGCGAAGGGGGATTTGGGAGGACTTATGAGGCGATCGACACTCATAAAATGAATGATGCTTGTGTAATTAAACAATTTGTACCCCAAGTTGAAGGAACAGCAGCACTCGAAAAAGCAACAGAACTGTTTAAACAAGAAGCAAAACGATTATTTGATTTAGGCGAACATCCCCAAATTCCCAGATTAATTGCTTATTTTGAAGATAACAAACGTTTGTATTTAGTACAAGAGTTTATTCAAGGACAAAATTTATTACAGGAATTGCATCAACAGGGAGCTTTTGGTGAGGAAAAGATTACAAAATTATTGAATGAATTGTTACCTGTTTTGCAGTTTGTTCATGAACGAGGCGTAATTCACCGAGATATTAAACCAGAAAATATTATGCGTCGTCAAGATGGCAAGTTAATGTTAATTGATTTTGGGGTTTCTAAACAGGTGACGGGAACAGTTTTAAGTAAACTTGGGACGATGGTTGGTACTTCTGGATATGCGCCAATGGAACAAATGCGGGGTCAAGTTTTTCCTGCTAGCGATTTATATAGTTTGGGTGTAACTTGTATTAGGTTGTTAACTAATTGTTTGCCAGATATTTATGATAACCTCTATGATGCTCTAAACCGTAGTTGGTTATGGAAAAAGTATTTGCCAAGTACTAATAATGTCAGCAATCAATTGGAGCAAGTTTTAGATAAATTGATTCAAGATTCTGTGCAAGATCGCTATCAATCTGCTCAGGAAGTACTTCAAGACCTAGAAAGCAACATTTATTACAAGCAAGGGCTAGAGAATGGACAGCGCGGCAAGTACAGAGAAGCAATAGAGTGTTTCAATAAGGTAATTCGCATTAATCCTGATAATACTGAAGCTTACAAATTTCGTGGTATTGCTTACTGTAGGCTTGGAAAGAATCAGGAAGCTATTGAGGATTTTCAAGAAGCTGCAAATTTATACCTGAAACAAGGAAAAACAAATGAATATCAAGAGGTATCGCAACGCATTAAAGAACTAGAAAGAGGGATTGCTCCGCAACCTGATAACTTAAGTTCAGAAGTAGGTATAGATTACACAAAATTACGAGATTTGTTGGCAACTGGAAAATGGAAAGAAGCTGATCAGGAAACTTGGATTGTCATGCTCAAAATAGCTGGTCGTGAAAAAGAACGCTACCTCAGAGATAAAGACCTGTTAAGTTTTCCATCTGTAGACTTACACACTATAGATCAATTATGGGTAAAATATAGCAACGGGCGCTTTGGATTTAGTGTTACAAATCAAATTTGGCAGAGCGTGGGTGGGAATCCTAATCTAGATAATAAAAATTGGAAAAATTTTGGAGAGCGCGTTGGATGGCGTGTTAAAGGTAATTGGAAGCCTTATGAAGAACTCACATTCACTTTGACTGCTCCAATTGGACAATTACCCAGAGCAGTATGGAGCATTAGAGTAGATGGAAGAAGGAAAAGAATATCTGCTCTAATGTCAAAACTTAAGTCTTCTACCATTTAATAGTAAAAAGTTCTAAAGTTTATGCAGAGGTTAGTGTTTGAAAATGATGCAATCCCACTCTATCCAATTTAGAGTAATTCCCATTCATCTATACTGATGTTTGCTTGACGTAAAATCTTAGCTACTAAACCTCTGCTAATATCTCCCTTATGCGGGTTAGGAATTGTCAGTTTTAACTCTTCTTTTACCATATACTGATGCTTGCCACCAGGGTAAGGCCCATCAAACCCTGCTTGTCGTAAATAATAAATTAAATCCCGGCGACTAATTGGCCCAAATACTGGCATTAGGCAACCTCTTTGGTATTATTCAGGTCAATATCATCTATTACTGGCAAATTATGACCCAAACGCAATCCTAAAATAATCCATCCTTCTAAAGCATCTTGCAATTCTTCCCGACAAGCTTCCAATGTCGTAGCATTTGCCAATACACCTGGACACTCAGGAATTTCGCCGTAGAAAGTACCATCTTCTAGTAATTCATAAGTTGCTTTTTGCATGGCAACACGAATATAGTTAGTCAGCATTTTTAGTGTTTTGAGTAGAATTTAGTATCTAGTTTATCGGAATTTAAGAGAGTACGATCAGATGTAGGGTGCGTTAACGCCAGTGTAACGCACCATCTCACTGACAATAAATATGCTGAAATGGTGCGTTACGTTGTCACTAACGCACCCTACGAATAGTTTAAAAGCTTTCAGTTTCTAGCTACCAAAAGCGTCTTTGATTCCTTCAACAGTGCGCTCAAAAACGTTGGTTGATTTGTCGATCGCTTCTTGAGTTTTAGCTGCGTGTTCATCGGCTGTTCGTTCGATGCGATCGCGATCTCTCTTGGCTTTCCGCTCAACAAAATTACCTTCGTCGTCTGTTGCTCGATCGACTTTTCTAGCATTTTCGTTTGCTGTTTTCTTCACTTTGTTTGCTGCATCTCTGACAAAATCCTTATGTGCTTCAGCAAATTCACTGGGATTATCTGCTACTGCTGCAATCAAGTTTGTCTGGGGTGCGGCTATAGCGGCGCTGTTGGAGAGGAATGCACCTTGCCAAGAGAAGGCGATCGCACACACACAAAACAGAACTGTAGCGATTTTCCGTGCTACTTTTGTAAAATAATTCAGTTTCATAGAATACATCTCCATGAGTTTTAATATCTTATTTCTACTTGATTTTACTCATGGGTAAACCGTTCTCTAGATGGAGATTATTTTGTCGCAAGTTATTACTTAAATTCCTTCTTTTGGTAGATAGATTTAATCAACGTTTTGTAATTATTCTCGGCTGTTTTGCCTAAATCAGTTATTATTAAATTGCGATCGATTGAATAATCCGACTATGACTGAAATTGTATTTTTAGTAGAAGATGATCCAGACGAGGGATACAATGCTAAAGCTTTAGGCGAATCAATTTTCACTCAAGCTGATGATTTAGAAACTTTGCGAGAAATGGTTCGTGATGCGGTTCGCTGTCATTTTCCTGATGAAGAAAAGCGTCCGAAAGTTATTCGTTTTGAGGAAGTAAAGTAATGAAATGGGGCGATCGCACGCTAAACTATTGCTGCAATTCATTTTCTTGCTCTTGCTGGCGCTTCCTTTCTAACAATTCAGGGAAATTTTTTAAGTCATCAATTGACTGTGGTGCAGGATGAATTTCTCCTGGTGGTTCAGCATAAATTTTGTCCATTAAAGCATAGAAAGCTTCGTCTTCATTTCTATGCTTAACGTAATATGAAAGTAACTCTTTTTTGGACATATTCTGAAAATTTGGTTGATTCACAATTACCTCCACTGCCCATTACGCTCAATTAATATTATCGTCTCTTCACCCGCCAAAAAGAAAATATTACCTGTTCGTTCGTCGATGCGAATTATGTGAATAGGCAAATACATCTTGGTTGCCCAATAACTTAAGACAAAGCAAGTAAATAACTGCGCTGATGTAGGAATAGCCTTCACCCCTCAACAATCTGTATTTATAAAAATATAGCAAAATAACCTAAAAAGTGATGCTCTATATAGGGGGATGGTGCGTTACGCTTTCGCTAACGCACCCTACAAATAGCTACGAAATTGGAATGGCGCTAATTATGGTTTGTAAATTATCTACCAAAATTGCGGTTAAGGAATGAGTTTCTGGTAAGGTATCAACGACGATTCCTAAACACAGCAGCATCATGTAGATGATGGAATATTTGAAGGTCGATCGCGCTAAGGGAATATCACTGGGATTGTGTAATAATTGCCAAGATTTCTGAATGAATTTCCAGCCTAAAATAATTGCGATCGCACCATAAACTATCCCTACAGTTCCCAAAGGATAAATTAGGAGAAATGTCGATCCCACCATTATTAAGGTGTAAATCCAAATTTGCTTGGTTGTTTCTTCTTCTCCTACAATTACGGGCAACATGGGAATGCCAACTTTGGCGTAATCTTCCCGAATCATTAATGCTAATGCCCAAAAATGTGGCGGTGTCCACAGGAAAACTATAGCGAATAACATCCACGCTGACCAACTTAAATCACCCGTGACAGCTGCCCATCCTACTAAAGCGGGAATAGCGCCAGCAGCACCACCAATTACGATGTTTTGGGTAGTATGACGTTTGAGGAAATGGGTGTAAACTACCATGTAGAAAACGATGCCGGACATTGCTAACAAAGCGGCTAATAAATTTGCGAAAACTGTTAGCAAGGTGAAGGATAAAACGGCAAGGACGATCGCAAAAATAAGTGCGTGGCGAGTTTGAACTTTTCCCGAAGGAATTGGACGCTTGCGAGTGCGTTCCATTGTATAATCAATATCGCGATCGTAAATGCAATTTAAGGTTTGGGCTGATGCAGCTGCCAGAGTTCCACCCAATAAAGTTACTACCAATAAAAAGGGATCGACTCTGCCATTTGAAGCCATCCACATACTAGCTGCTGTGGTAATTAGTAGTAGTGGAATAATCCGAGGTTTCGTCAATTGGTAATAACTTTGGATTACTTCTTTAAAGTTTTGATGCTGACGAGAAACCCCAGTTGCAATAAGTTCTTGCATGAATTCTAGTGTCCTTTGTGATTCACTAATTACTTACTGGTAATTGGTAATTGAGACAGTATAAATAGTAACTTTTCCCAACTCCTAATCACCAATTATCCATTTGTTACTAACTTGCTGTCGCGCCATGCTAAAACACTGAAAATTACCAGAGTTGCGAGTAAAGCTGCGCCGATCGCTTGGTGACTTACTGTTAATGGTTCGACTTGTAAACGCAATCGGAAAGTCGCTACTCCTAAAGCAATTTGGCAGACTAACAAAGCGCCAGAAACGTTAGCTAAAAATCGTAAATTTGGGTGCAGTCCTGCCGTTCGCCATGACATAATTACTACTGCTAAAACTCCCAAAGTTGCGGGAACAACCCCAGCAATGTGACTGTTCATCACTCTGCATAAATTAGAATCGGATAAGCATTGATGTAGCGCCCATTGCGAACCTACTAACGCGCCTAAAAGACTTTGGAAATAAATCAAAAAGGCAGCAATTAAGCCGATCCAAGCTAATTTGTTAGCTGTATTGTTGCCTTTGTATGGCAATAGTGAGGTGCCGATTACTAACAGGGTAACAAAAAATAGCAGTGCTGTTCCTAAGTGTGCGGTAACGATGTCGAATCGCAATAGTTGAGTAACAGTTAAACCGCCGAGAATGCCTTGGAAAACTATTAAGAAGAGGGCGAATAATGATGCCCAAGGCAACCATTTGGGGACCTGTTGGCGATACCACCAGGATAATCCTACTAGGACGATCGCACTAATCCCCACTAACGCCGCATCCAACCGATGAAACCACTCTAAGAAAACTTGCAGGTTCATTTGTTGACTGGGCACTAATTGACCATAGCACAAAGGCCAATCGGGGCAAGCTAATCCGGCATTCATTACCCTTGTCGCACTTCCTACTGCCATTAACAGGAAGGTGGCGATCGCAATTTTCCACACCAAGCGACGGATAATCTCTACTGGGACGATCGCGGAATTACTTCGATCCTGCTGCAACACAGATTCTGTCATAATCTGTACCTTCCAACTCCAAGTGTTAAGTTACTGCTGAGTGTTCACTCAGCTGACAGCCAGCTAAGGCACTAGTTAACACTTTACTTACGGGATCGAGTTTTGCCCAAAAGCTTTATGTAATTTTCAGTTCTCAGTGTTTATATTTCTTAATGTAGGGACTGGGGACTGGGGACTGGGGAAAGTTTTGAGTTTTGAGTTTTGAGTTTTGAGTTTTGAGTGAGGGAGAAAGTTCTGAGTGTTGAATTTTCCTCCCCTCTGCCCCTCTGCCCCTCTGCCCCTCTGCCCCTCTGCCCTTCTGCCCCTCTGCCCCTCTGCCCTTCTGCCCCTCTGCCCCTAGTGCCCTGCCATGCGTTTACCAATTTCTACGACATCGGCATCGACGATCGCACTTTCGTAAAAGAATTTACCTTCGCTGATCACGAGGACGCGATCGGCAATTTTTAAGATTTCGTCTAAATCTTCGCTGACTAATAACACAGCTACGCCACGATTTCTTGCTTCTACAATTTGGTCGTGAATGAAACCTACTGCGGCAAAATCTAAGCCAAAACAGGGATTAGCAGCAATCAATAATTTGACTTTTTCTGATGATAGTTCTCTGGCTAAAACTGTGCGCTGGACGTTGCCACCGGAAAGGTTAACTATTGGGGTTTCTGCTGATGGCGTTTTGATGGAAAATTGACTAATTAAACCTTGGGCAACTTGGCGAATAATTTGGTTAATTAATAACCAACCGCCTACAGCTTGGGGTGGGCGATCGAACGTGCGTAAAGCTAAATTTTCTGCCACACTCATGTTAGGAACGCAAGCATTTTTTAACGGTTCTTCCGGCAAAGAGTAAATTTGATATTTGTACATTTCGGCGCGAGTCGCTTTGTACTTTTCCCCATTTACTAAAATCTCTCCTTCAGTTGCCGGACGTTGCCCTGCTAATACTTCGACTAATTCTTTTTGACCGTTACCGGAAACGCCTGCAATTCCGACGATTTCTCCAGCATGAACGACTAAATTTACTCCAGAAATTGCTGCTAATCCGTTATCTTTATTAGTATGCAAATTTCTAATTTCTAATACCGGAACTTTGGCGACAGTTGCTTGTTTTTCCAGTGGTTGAGATTCGCGTTTTTCTCCCATCATCATCTCAGCCATATCGGAAACTGAGAGATTTTTTACTTTGCCGGAACCTGCAAATTTTCCTTTACGCAATACTGTTACTTCATCAGCAAAAGCGGTGACTTCGCGGAATTTATGACTAATCATCAACACAGTTAATTTTTCGGCGATTACTTCTTGTCGCAATAAGCCTAAAATTTCATCTGCTTCTTGGGGAGTTAAGACTGAGGTAGGTTCATCCAAAATTAAAATCTTACTTTTGAGATACAGCTGTTTAAGTATTTCTAATTTCTGTTTCTGTCCGGCGGCTAATTGGCTAATTGGTGTATGTAGGTCAAGATGAAAAGGTGCGGAGTTCATGAATAAGAGGAGGCGATCGTACTCTGCATCCCAATTAATAATATTGGAACCTTCAAAAGAAGAGAGTACCAAATTTTCTGCTACCGTCATTGCCGGAATGGAGGTGAAATGCTGATACACCATGCCAATACCATATTTATGGGCATCACGAGGACTGGTGATTTTGTGCGGTTGTTGATTAATTAATACCTGCCCACTATCAGCAGTGTAAAAGCCCATAATACACTTGACTAAAGTGCTTTTGCCTGCGCCATTCTCTCCCAGTAAAGCATGGAATGTTCCCGGTTTGAGAGTAATTGAAACATTATCTAATGCCGTCATGTTACCAAACCGCTTGGTCATACCAATTACTTCTAACTTTGGTGGCTTGGTTGTTTCGATCGTGACATTGGAAGTAGTGGCAGTCATCTTAGCACCTCAATCTCAGCAGAAGTCATTAGTATTTCATTTTGTCTTAATTTTAGTCTGTTCAGCGGTAACTTTTCTTAACCTGAGTCATCGCAGTTCTCAATTTTTCTTAAAGTTCGGTAATGTGTTCATTACATTTGGTATCTTTTACTTTTATATAAGCCTAGCTTTTGCTAACCTGTTCAGAACACACCGCTGGTAGACAGCGTTGTAACAGTTTTCTCACTATTTCAAGGAAGTAAACATTTCTGATTTTTGTTCGCTAATGGTGCAGTGCTCTTAGCGATCGCTAGATAACTTAACTTTATTGTCGGGAGGAATTGAAATGAAACATTTTGCTGATGAATGGGTTAACCAATGGTGCGAAGATAACGGTTGGACAGATTTAGTAATTGATGGTAAAAATACCTATTGGGCTTTTCCCCCTGGCGCAGTAATGCCGGAACCAATTCCTAGCAGAGAATTAAAAGTAATTAAAGATAAACAAGGTTTGAGTCCGCAAGAAAGGATTTGGGCGATCGCTGCTGTGCTAGTAACAATTAGTGCGACAATTGCTAGTGCTGTGATGAAATGTCCGATTCCAATTGTTTTGGCTTTTGCGTTTTGTGCGGTTACTGTAGGACAATTCGATTTGGATTAATTTTTTGAACCGCAAAGGACGCAAAGGACGCAAAGAAAGAGAAGGAGTTTCTAAGAACGAGGATCGAGGCTGTCGCGCAAACCGTCGCCTAAAAGGTTGAAGGCTAGGACGGTTAAAGTAATAAATAAACCGGGGAAAATGGTTGTCCAGGGATAGGTTAAAGAATAGCCACCTTTGAAAGCATCGGCTAACATTGTGCCTAATTCCGGTGTTGGTGGTTGTGCTCCTAATCCTAAAAATCCTAATCCCGCTGCTTCTAAGGTTGCTGTACCAATTGATAGTGTTGCTTGGACGATTAAAGGTGAAAGTGTACTGGGGAAAATGTGATTGAAAATAATTCGATTTGGAGATGCGCCTAAAGCTTTTACTGCTTGGATAAATTCTTGTTCTCTTAATGAGAGAACCATGCTGCGAGTTAAGCGAATATAAATGGGAATTTGGACGATTCCTACTGCTAACATGACGCTGGGTAAACTTGGGCCTGTGACGGTGACGATCGCAATTGCCAATAAAATAGAAGGAAAAGCCAAAAGTATGTCCGTTACCCAACTAATTACTGTATCAAATTTCCCCCGAAAATAACCCGCAATCAATCCTAAAATTAACCCAATTACTAATCCTATCCCTACCGAAATTAACCCAACATTTAGAGAAGTTCGCATTCCATACCAAACTAATACTAAAATATCTCTTCCTAATCCATCGGTACCAAACCAATGTTCAATGCTAGGAGGTTTTAAACGTGCGGTAAAATTGCGATCGGTAGCTGGATCGTAAGGATGAAGAATTGGTGCTAAAAGGGCAAGTAATACGATCGCAATGGTTAAAATCAACCCTATTTTACCAGAAGTAGATTGCAGAAAGCGTTCCCAAAATTTTCCCATTTTTTTTACCACAGATAAACATATATGTACGTTGTTGCGCTTCAGCGCTAAAATGTAGCGCTGAAGCGCAA
>NZ_JBHFNQ010000148.1:0-1983 GCF_041929345.1 Floridaenema aerugineum BLCC-F46 | reverse complement strand
AATCTTATTTAATCGTAGGGTGTGTTAGGCACGGGCGATAAATTCAGCATTCCAATCCATCAATAAATTCCCGTGCCTAACGCACCGTTCCCTGGTTTGTAACATTTATGAACATTTTTCCCCATTAACCCGAAAGAGCCGTTTATTCGACAACCTTTTGATTATTTTGATAGGAACGTAACCAAAACCAGGATAGAATTGCTGCTAAGAAAAGAGCGATCGCACTCACCAACATCATCTGCGTTACCCCGGTTGTAAAAGCAGCCTGATAATTTCCCACTAATCCTTTTAACTGTTCTTGGGGAATGGCAAATTGAGCAGAAATTGAAGGTACATTGCTACTTAAAACCTTCTGCAATAACTCATTTACTTTCTTAATTTGCTCTTCATCTAATCCAGCTTTAGTAAGTTCGCCCAAATAATAATTTCGCCCGAAAGTTGTCACCAAAGCTACTGTTACCGCTACCCCCATTGCATTTCCTAATTGCATGAATGCGTTATTAGTTGCGGAAGCTACACCTGCTAAAGTTGGAGGTGCGGAGCTTAATAAAGCATTAGTTCGGGGAATATTGGCGATCGCCATCCCTCCCCCTAACAACAACATTGGAATTACTAATGTCCAAATTGTTAATTCGGGACTAATTAACAGGGAAAAAAGAAACAGGGAAAAAGAAAAAATTAAAGTGCCTGTTACAATTAAAGAACGAATCGGAAACCGATTAACCAACCCACCGGAAATGATGCTAAAAACAAACAGCGATAATGTTAAAGGTAACAGCATCAAAGCCGATTCAACTGGAGATTTTTTCAGTAAAACTTGGAAGTAATTAGACAGGTGAAAAAATACTCCAGTTTGAGCAAAGGAAAACAAGAGAATCAGTAAAGCACCAAGGGAAAAAGCAGGTTTTTGAAATAGTGAAAGTTCTAAAGCTGGCGATTCTACATGAGCTTCCCACCAGATGAAAATTCCTAAAATTATCAGTCCGATAACTCCCGGAATCACCACTCCCGCACTGAAAAAACCACCTGCGCCGCTTGCTTGACTAATACCATAAATCAGCGCAAATAACCCAGCCGCACAAAGTAAAATTCCTTGCCAATCTAGTTTTTTATTTCCAGATGCTTTACTTTCACAGACAAAGCGCAACATGAGAAATATAGTTAACAATCCCAGTGCAATCACTAAGGTAAAAACCGATCGCCAACCAAAAGCTTGATTAAAATATTGAATTGCTAGGGATGAAAAACCTCCCATGATTCCTAATGTTGCGCCGTAAATCCCGATCGCTTTTGGACGTTCTTCTTTATCAAAAGTGATCACAATAATCGCCAATGCCAAAGGATTTACTAATGCCTGAAAAACCCCATCCATTGCCCGAATCCCAATCAAAGCACCAGCACTAGCGGCAAACATTGATAAAATAGCTGCGGCAACTATGCCCCCAGTGCCAATTAAAATTAACCTGCGTCGCCCGTAAATATCCCCTAACGTACCACCACCTAAAATGAAAGCTGCCAGCATCAAAGTTGAAATGCTTGACATTAAACCAATTGTTGCTTGAGGTGCATTCAGGTCTTTTTGAATTGCTGGCACAATTAAAGTGAGAATACCGGAATCGATCGCTACCATCAGCACAGCAATGATACAGGCAAATAAAACCATCCATCGTCCTGGATCGCGTTCTTGGGTTGTAATTACAGGAGTCATTTTTTTGAGTATCATTCATACATAATCTCAAGTAAGAAGATACCTTAAAAAGGTGCAAAAATTGTGTATTAACTCAAGTTGCTAGTTAGATCGTCTCCGATCGATTACCCATAAATAAAGTGATAATAGTTAGATTCGGATGGGGCGGGGGAGATTACCACCCCCCAAAAAAAAAAAAAAAAAATTTGGGGGGGGAAAAAACCCACCAAAAAATTTAAAAAAAAAAAAAATTTGTTAAAAAAACCCCAAAAATAAATAAAAAAAAAAATTTTTTT
>NZ_JBHFNQ010000147.1:0-29818 GCF_041929345.1 Floridaenema aerugineum BLCC-F46 | reverse complement strand
TTTATAAAAAAAAAATAAAAAATTTTTTTTTTTTTTTTTGTTTTTATTTTTTTAATTTTTTTTCACCCCCCCCCCCCCAACAACGTACCTTTTTAATATTTAAGCAGTTCTAATCCGACGATATTTAGCTTCCACCAAGGTATAAATACCGTAAGCAATTAGACCGATCGCCACCAACCCCAAAATCCAAGGGCCATAAGGTTGTGCTGCTAACGCCGCCAATGCACCACCAAAACCTCTAGCTTGATTTGGGTTAGACAAACGCGCCGCTTGAATTAGGAAAAAGCCGATCGCAATGAAAACCACACCCCTAGCAGCATAACCTAATCTGCCAAGATTAGTTGCCCAATTTCTCTCATTACGATCCATTTGTTGCCACTTTAAATCTTCGCGAAATTTACCTTTGAAACCCTTATAAATTTCATAAAATCCCATCCCAATTGTTAGCGCACCCGCAATTCCTACTAACCATTGACCGAAAGGTTGAGCTAAGAAACGCGCCGTCCAATCTTGCGTAGCATTGCCCCCTGTCTGACCACCTGTTCCTAATATTAATTTTACAGCAGTAAAAGCCAAACCTGCATAAATTACAGCCGCAAAAAAACTACCTAATCGTCCAAAAATACCTTTATTGTCCGGGTTTAAAAATGCTGCAATAAATTGCCAAAGCATATAACCCAACAAACCAACGGCCACCAAAGCTAATAAAAACTTCCCAAAAGGTTGAGTGACAATTGTTTGCAAAGCGCCTGCGGTGTCAGTAGTTCTGCCACCCGTACCAAAAGCTGCTTGTGCTGCTAAAATACCGACTATTGAGTAAACAATTCCCTTGGCAACTAAGCCGAATCTTGCTAGTTTTTCTACCCAAGGATCGGCAGCAACTTGTCTTGCTTTCTGTTCTACATTTCTTGTTTGTTGTCTCATAGTAATTAATGGGTTTAGATAAAAAATTTAATAAAATCTATTAAGTTCGTTGTAACGACTTTAGTCGTATATTCTTGAATTAAAGGACTAAAGTCCTTACAACGAACCGAGTTTTTCCTTTGTTTAAGACGAAGGAAAACTTCTAATGTAAGCTTCAGCTTCTACAACAAGGGTTCCTGGTTGAACATCTAAGTTTTTCAAGCGTAAAGACATTCCTTTAAGTTCAAAGTTAGTGAAGTCTAATAATTCGCTAGACTTAGTTAACAAAGCTTCCGTTAGTTCTGGCGAAATTTCTTGACCTTCGATATATTCAACTTGCTCTAAAGAAATGCGATTTCCCCCTGATGCTATTTGTGGAACAGCAGTAAAAGCAGTTTGCTTTGTTTCTCCTGTTTCCCGTAAATAAAAAGTAGCACCCAGGCTAAATTTATCATTACCTGGTAGACTAAATTCTACTTGTTGAGTATCTACAGTCACAGGTTTATCTGCCAAATTCACCTGCATATTTTGTAACTTTTGTCGCAGAAAATCGGAATTAAATGCGCGATCGATATCTTGTTCTGTTAAAACAACTCGCGTTTCTGCTTGTGTGGGATGAGAAAGTTCAATTTTGCCAAAAGCTGCACTCAAAGGATTAATTGCAATATTGCCAACTTGCATTTCCAATTTCTCAGTTCGCAAGTCTTCTTTCATTACCAAACCTTTGCCTTCGATCGCCACAGATTCTAACTGTCCTTGCATTAGCTGAATTGGCTCAGTGCGGATATCTACGTTCAATTCCTCTACTTGATCCAACTGAGTAGCTAACCCAATTTCTGCGGCTTTACTCAGTGCTTGTTCCCCTAACCCTGGTTGATCTACTGACATCTTGAATCATTAAATGTGGCATTACTAACCTATAATTTAGGTTTTCCTCGTTAAAATTTGTATCTGCACCACGACAGACATTTATTTGGACTCATTCGCCAATAAAAATCAGGCAATTTATCTATGCCTTATGAGGGAATCTCGGTGATTTTAGCTGTGGTATAAATAGTTAATCTGCCTTTTTCCAATTCCATCTTTTGCACCCGAACAGCTGTTCCATCCATCACAAAATATGGGGAAAATACCAGTTCTTTAAACTTCTGCATTAAAGCTACAGCAAATTGGAGAGAAATGCCTGGTGCAGGATGGCATTGAAAAGACTCCATAAATAAAGGTTCAAAAATAGTACCGGGGTGAATTACCGCTTGGAAATTTAGCGATCGCTGATTCCCGGCTTCATGCAATATTGTGCTACCGTTGAAGACGATCGTATTTACATCCCGGAGTTCAATCCTCATTTGTTGCATTTCTAAACTGACAATTTGCCCATCCACATCTAGCTGAAAAGCTTGCATCTTTCTACGGACATAATCCGAATTGAAAGCCCGATTAATATCTACTTCTGAAAGTACAATTCGGGCAGAGGCATCTGTTGGGTGCGAAAGTTCCACTTCCCCAAAAAGCATACTTAAAGGATTAATAGCAATCCGATTTGTCTGGATTTCCATCTCTTGCAAATGGATATCCTTTTGCACCACTAAATCTTGACCAGAAACGGAAACAGAATGTGCTTTTCCTTGGACTACATCCACCAGATTAGTACGCACATCTACATCAAGATTTTTTGCCGAATCTAGCTGATTAGATAACCCCATTTCTATGGCTGCTGAGATTAGTTTTTCTTCTAGGTTGGGTTGTTTTTCTTCGGTCATTCGCAATTCTCCTAGTAGCCTATACTTTCTTACTGTATGGCTTCAACTAGGAGAATTAATCTATATTTAGTCATAATAAATTTACCCAATTTTACTTGATGATATAATTAGGCTGTAGGGTGCGTCAAAGACCCAAAATTAGTGACGATCTCCAAAATTTTACTATTCTTAGCACCCGAATCAATATAACTAGCAACTTGAGTTAATAAATTTGCCCAATTTTGCTAGATGATATAATTAGTTAATTCCTACTAGGCAAGAAAGTACTTTCTTACCTAGTGGTAAAATTTGCCTAATTCACAGGTTCGCTTACACCCAAAGTCAGCAAATTATTACCTTTCCCTAGCAACTTTTGCTTTCCTGAATCTAAGCATATTGTTAAATCACTCACTTTTACTTTACTATAAGATAGTTTATATTATCGATGAATTAATCAATAGTTTCAGCGAAAATTATCGAGAGCAGTTGGGAATGGTAATATATTTTTACAAAGTTTATGAACCTTACGGCTGTTTTTCCAATTTTTCACCTCATGGAATTTTCCTAGAAGGGGAATATTGGCAAACAGTAGAACATTACTACCAAGCAAATAAATTTTTAGGGACAAAAGATAGCGTTTTCATCCCCATAATTAAAGCTGCTACCACCCCGGAAAAAGCTGCATCTTTGGGACGCGCGAGCACGCGCAAAGTCCGCCCCGACTGGGAACAAGTCAAATGTTCTATAATGCGTCAAGCCGTACTCACCAAATTCCTCACTCACTCAGACATCCAAAAAATCCTCCTGGCTACTGGCGAACAACTGATTGTGGAAAAATCCCTCACCGACTATTATTGGGGTTGTGGTTTAGATAATACTGGTCAAAATAATTTAGGTCAAATTCTCATGAGTGTGCGTCAGGAGATCAGGGAACTAAAAAACCGTAACTAAAATCCAGAAAAGCTGCGACAAAAGAAAGAAGAAGAAATCCCTCTTTTTCTTTCTACCTCCAGAATGAGTAATTTAATTAATTTAGATGAGAAAAATTAAATTCTGCGAATAAATACCTATTTTTATGAAGTCTGTAGCTTTTAGCGTAACTTTTATTTAACAATTGGTATACACAGGTAATATTTATAAATTTTTGGTAAAAATGCCCTTTACTAGTAACTCTCAATCATCACAGCCAAGTATCGCTCAAACCGTTCTTTTACATCGGATGACTAATCGCATCCGTCAATCTCTAGATTTACAAGAAATTTTAACCGCTACGGTAGCAGAAATTCGGGCTTTTTTAGATAACGATCGCGTCATGATCTATCAGTTCCACGCTGATAGCAGTGGCGAGGTAATTGCAGAATCACTCGCCGAAAATCGTCTCCCTTCCTTATTAGGATTGAACTTTCCCGCAGACGACATTCCCGTAACTGCAAGGGAAATGTTTGTCAGTGCGCGACAACGTTCAATGGTAAATGTAGCCACAGGCGAAATAGGCTTAAGTTCTTTAGATTGTCCCCAAACAGGAGAACCTCTGGAAATCGAGGATATTCGCTATCGACCAGTAGATCCCTGCCATATTGAATATTTAACAGCAATGGGAGTAAAATCTTCCGTAGTTGTACCGATCTTACAATACGATCTTAATTCTTTCCAATCTAAACTGAAACTTTGGGGATTGCTTGTATCACATCATGCTGACCCAAAAACTATTTCCCAAACACAATTGGATACAGTGCAACAAATTGCCGATCAAGTATCAATTGCGATCGCTCAAAGTAACTTATTAACCCAAGCTCGCCAACAAGCAAAAAGAGAAGCAGCAATTAACCAAGTTGCGATTAAACTGCATCGATTAAATACAATTCAATTAGAAGAAGCCTTAGCAGAAACAGTTGCTATTTTTCAAGGTAATGGTGGCAGACTTTACATAGTTGTAGATCAAGCTTATCCAGCCCAAATATACACTTACGGCGATGCTCCTATCTTTGAAGAAAACCGTCAATATTTATTAGAAGAAAACCCTGTTTGGCAGCAGAAATTTTCGCCAAAAACGGCAAGTTCAACGGTTAATAACCTATGGGCGATCGCCGACCTTTATCAAGACCCAGAACTAAGCCAACTCTCAGGAATATTTCAGGATACTCAAATTCGAGGATTGTTAGTTATTTGCTTAGAATATCGGCAACAATTTCTCGGATATTTAACAGTTTTTCGTCAAGAAATAGACAAAGAAACCCTTTGGGCGGGGAGATTCGACCCAGACAATCGACAACTTTATCCCCGGCGATCTTTTGCCGCTTGGTTAGAATTAAAAAAAGGGCTAGCTTTAGATTGGAAATCCGAAGAATTGGAAATAGCCACAGCTTTAGGTGTTCAATTTTCGATGGCGGTACAACAGTATCAGTTATATCAAAAAGTGCAACTACTTAATGCTGATTTAGACCGTCAAGTAAAAGAACGTACAGCCGAATTACAACATTCACTGACATTTGCTAACTTATTAAAGCAAATTACCGATCAAATTCGCAGCACCTTAGACTTCACAACTATATTACAAACTATAGTTAGAGAAGTTCGCAAGTTATTCAACACCGATCGAGTAGTAATTTATCAATTTACCAAACAATGGCATGGCAAAGTAATTGTCGAATCGACCATCGGCAGTTGGCTTTCTATTTTAGGTTTCTCCGGGCCACAAGGTTGTTTTACCGAAGAAATAGCTCAACTTTATAAACAAGGAAGAGTAGGGGCAATTAATGACATTTTTGCATCCAATATTCCCTCTTGTTATTCAGAGTTTTTGCAAAGTATAAATGTGCGATCTAACTTAATAGTTCCCATTAGAATGGGCGATATACTTTGGGGTTTATTAATTGTCCATCAATGTCAATCTCCCAGAGTTTGGCTAGCCACAGAAATAGATTTACTACAACAATTAGCCGCTCGAGCAGCGATCGCCATTCAGCAAGCCCAACTTTACCAACAAACTCGTAATTCTGCTGAATTAGAACAAGCGAAAGCCAAACAATTAGAACTTGTATTGCTCGACTTACAAAAAACCCAAGCGCAACTAATTCAAACCGAAAAAATGTCTAGTTTAGGACAACTAGTTGCAGGTGTCGCCCATGAAATTAACAACCCAGTTAACTTCATTTTTGGTAATCTCACTTATGCCAGCGACTATTGCCATGACCTCCTAGAATTATTGCAACTTTATATTAAACATTATCCCCAACCCCATCCAGAAATTCAAGAAAAAACCGAAGAAATAGACGTGGAATTTCTCGCTAACGACCTACCAAAATTGCTAAATTCCATGAAGGTAGGAGCCGATCGCATCAGACAATTAGTATTATCATTACGGAACTTTTCTCGATTAGATGAATCCGATATTAAACCAGTCGATATTCACGAAGGCATCGACAGCACATTAATGATTTTGCAACATCGCCTCAAACCAAAAGCCGGACATTCCGGCATTCAAATCATCAAAAATTATGATAACTTACCCTTAGTAGAATGCTACGCTGGTCAGTTAAATCAGGTATTTATGAACCTGTTGTCTAATGCCATTGATGCTTTAGAAGCCAAAAGTCGCACTCAAGAACAAACCGAGCCAATCAACAGCGAGAATTCCGACCAACCAAAGATAGAGATTAAGACAAAAATCTGCCAAAACAATTTAGTAAAAATTAAAATTTCCGACAATGCTTTAGGAATACCACCTCATGTTAAATCCCGAATCTTTGACCCTTTCTTTACCACCAAAGAACCAGGAAAAGGTACGGGATTAGGATTAGCTATTAGCTACCAAATTATAGTGCACAAACATGGCGGAAAACTTAAATGTTCCTCTCAACCGGGAGTAGGCACAGAATTTTCCCTTGAAATTCCGATTAAACAAGCGATCAAAAAGTGAAGAAATTTCCTATTTACTGGGTTCCCAGGTGCGGCTTTAGCGGCACCTGGGAACATCCTTTGAGAATCCCTGAGAATTTAATCAGGGGAGTACGTCAATTAACTTGTTTTTGCCATTGCCCGATCGCTTGTCTAGCTGGCTTATAAGCAGGCGTATTAGCCGGAACTAAATTAGCAGCTTGAATTGCTAAAGCAAAATTACCCTCACTAGCTCTTTGTCTAGCCAAATTCAAGATATTTTGACTCCATTGGACAATCAGAGTTTGTGCTTGGACGTGACCCGGATCTCCAGGGGGAATTTTCTGGGCCATTTTAATAGCTTGAAAGTAAGAAGAAGCAGAATTGGGGCGAATTAATCCCTTAGCAGTAGATAGTACAACTTGATTAGCTTGTTGCTTTTTCGCCAAAGGAGTCCACTGACGAATTAACCTTTCTGCATCTGCAAAAACTGGTTGAGGATCTTGGGGTACCACACTAGCAGCTGCGATCGCACCTCGGTAATTTCCCGAATTAGCCCTTCCCTGAGCAACATCCAGGATATTGCGACTCCAACGTTCAATAGCAGCTTGCGCCTCCCGATACTGTGCATCACCAGGCTGAATCTGACTAGCTTGCTTAATCGCCGCTACATAAGAACTAGACTGATTATTGCGTAACGAAACTTTTGCTCTATCCAAAGCAGTTAAGTTTTGAGTGGGAGTCACTGTACCAACAGTGGAATCGCCGCCAGAGCGTTCTGCTTGTTCGCCAGCCGGGAAAAGTACATTGCGTCCAAAAGTCGTCAACAATAGCAGTAACAACAAGACTAAACCGCCGCCCCACAGGAGAAACTTCTGCACAAAGCTGCCATTATCTTCATCATCATCATTCCCAGTCGCATCTACTGGTCTAGGTTGCCCATTGTTAGTTGATGCAGCCGGAGTTGCCGTAGCTTCTTGTTGATTACGTAAAGCAGCTTGAAAAGGATTTTCTCCAGCAGAAGTAGTTGCTACCGCAGCCGTAGCAGTAGCGCCACTACCGACTAACTGAGCAGTGACAGGACTCCATTCGCCATTACTAGAACCCACAAAGGCGGGTTGTTCGGGTAAAATTACCTGATGACTCTTTCCTGGAGGATGAACCACGATTACAGGTTCTTGCAAAGGACGACTGTGGTTTTGACTTAATTCTGGGACTCGTTCGCTTAAGTAGCGTTTTAAACTAGCCAGAGTCAAACCAGCACCCGATCGCAAACCCTCCAACAATGCCGCAGTAAACAAACCATGTTGCAGTTCCCCAACTTCATAAGAAAATTGACCAGGTTGAGAGGAAAGCACCGTAGGAATTTCCATTTCCCTAGCCAGTTCCACAGTTGGATTACCCACCACTGTTGGACCCTCTTGATGTTCCTGCTGGTGATTCATATCCAGCAACACTAAAATTGTTCCCGCTTTAGAAGCCTTTAGTTTTTCATAGATCTCTCTAATGGCAATCCCTGTAGCGCTGACATCAGCTGGGTTGCCATCAATGGGCATCAGGTAATCCTGTCCTTCCCACTTCACACCATAGCCGCTAAAAAAGAACCAAACCAAGTCATCTTGTTTAATTGCTTGCTGACATAAATGATCCAGCCATTGCTTCAGATTTTCGCCCGAAGGGTAAGTAGACTGACCTTCAATAAACGGCGAAGTATCTGAAGAGAGCAAACTGCGCTCCGGCAGAAAACTGCCCCGACTAACTACAAGGTTCCATAAACCCTGTGCGTCAGCTTGGGCGTAATTTAGAGGTTGGAAGTGTTGGTATTGATTAATGCCAATTGTGATCAACCATTGATTGCTCATAGCGTGATGTCTCCCATGTCTAGGATGCTATTGGGTAGTGCTCAACGAGATGTTATACAGTATTTATCTTGAGGTGAAATAATGCAAATAAGAACTTGGAGTTTATTGGTTTTTTTGGGGTTGGCTGGCAGTTTTTCGGCTGCTGAAAGTGCGATCGCACCATTAGCCGCCCAAGCCTACACCTCTCGCGTCAATATTACACTGGAACGACAACCAAATGAATCTTTTCAAACCTTAACCCGCAGAGCCGAAACCGTTGCCAGAGCCGCAGCACAACGCAGCTTCGACAATGACATCCTCGTGACACAAGCAGCCATAGTCGTCACAGGAGAACATATTGGTCTATCCGCACCAATTTTGACCTTAGAAGTCAGTCGGGAAAACTGGAAAAACTATCCTAACGCCCAACGCTGGTCTACCTATTACCCAAATTCTAAAGCTCTATTAAGAATTGACGATCCCACTCCTGTAGCTGCCACACCTCAAGCTGGCGAAAGACCAGAGCCAACATTAGGCACAGGCGTAATTCAAAGCACCCTTAGATGGTCTACCAGAGACGACCTTGATTTAGCCGTCACCGACCCCAGCGGTCAGACAGTTTTCTACCAAAACAAGAAAGTAGCATCAGGAGGAGCGCTAGACGTTGATAGTAACGCAGGTTGCCAAAATACCATTACTAATCCTGTAGAAAATGTATTCTGGCCTGACACCGGGGCTCCCCCCGGTAATTATGTGGTTAAAGTTAATCTTTATCAACGTTGTGCTACCCGAACCGGGCCTATTCCTTTCCGGTTGAGATTACTAGTCCAAGGAAGAACCCAAGAACTTACAGGCAATGTAGATGATACTAATAAAACTGCCAGCTTTCCCTTGAACCTTACTGCTGGAGGCGCAGCACCGGGACAAACACCTGCAAATCCCGGAAATAACACTCCCTCTGGTACTGGTAATCCAAGACAAAGACCTACTTCCGGTACAACTAACAGAAATTCACCGACCAACACCCCCCAATCCCAGATCTCTCTCTAGACTAGGCAAGTTCTATTTCAAGGAGCAGATTAAACTTAGAAAGCACCTAGCTAACCTGAATTTAGATAGAGCGCAGTCGGTGCCGATCGGGAATCAGGAGCTAGGTTAATTATGCGGAAGTTTAATCGGTCTTGGCTAAAAAGTTACCATTTTGTTTTTCCCATGTTGTTTGCTTTAGCAGGGTTAGGAAGTACTTTGGTAATAACTACCCCGGCTTGGGCACAAACTACAACTCGTATCAATAGCAATGGTACTCGTGTTGATGTTACTTTGAATCGTCAGCCAAATGAAAGTTACGAGACGTTAGTTGGTAGGGCTCAAGCGGCAGCGAGAAATGCTTTAACCCGTACTTTTAATCAAAATCCTTCAGCTAGAAGAGTTTCTGTCACGATTTTGGGTCAAAATGCTGGTCAAATTGTCCCAATTCTGGCTTTAAATGTCGATCGCCAAACTTGGGCAAGTGGTCAGGATCTTCAACGTTTAGCTACTTATTTTCCCAAGTCGCGATCGCTTCTCGGCTTAGGAACTCCCGGATCTCCCACCAATAACGTTGCTAATCAACCTCAACCTATAAACGTTGCCACTGCCGGACAGACACTTCCTAACGGTGTGCGTGTACTTCCCAACGGAATTGTAGTTACAGGAAATGGTACACAAGTACTTCCCAACGGCGTAATTGTAACTAATAACGGTGGTACACAAGTGCTTCCCAACGGTAACGTTATATCTGTTAATGCAGCCGGACAAAACGCCTCTGTTAATGCAGCCGGACAAAACGCCTCTGGTAATGCAGCCGGACAAAACGCCTCTGGTAATGCAGCCGGACAAAATGCCTCTGGTAATGCAGGGCTACAAGCTATACCTGGAAATGAGTTTGCCACTGGTACAGTATTTTTTAATAACACAGGTGTAAATGGCCTGAATAATACTACTGGCGTTGGTGGTACCAATGGAACTACTGGCGTTGATGGTGCTAATGGAACTGCTGGCGTTGGTGTTACCAATGGAACTACTGGCGTTAATGGTGTCAATGGAGTTAATGGCGTTGGTGGTGCCAATGGAGTTAATGGCGTTGGTGGTGGAACTGGAAGTACTGGCGGATCGGGAGGTTCTTAAAACTGGGTTCAATTAGTGTAGTAATGCCCTACAATAGGAGGGTTGTCTACTAATAGCAAATCCAGGACTATGGCGGTTCCCAAGAAGAAAACATCAAAGGCAAAACGTGACCAACGTAGAGCGACTTGGAGACGGAAAGCAGCTTTACAAGCTCAAAAAGCTTTGAGTTTGGGTAAGTCGATTTTGTCTGGACGTTCTACGTTTGTCTATCCTTCTAAGGATGAAGAGGAAGACGAAGAATCCTAAGAGATGGGTTGGAAGTTTGTGTAGTTTTAGCGATCGCTCAATTTTCTGTCCCGCTACCGATTCTGTTACAAAATGTAACTATAGCTGCTGACACAACAAGGAAAGAATTGCTTCTGTTGTGTTAGCACAAAAAAGTCTAAATTGTTATCGGATTTTAATGATGGGGAAGTTTTTCAAGAAACCTGGGCCTGAAATGAGCGATCGTATTCCTCCCGGTCAGTACGAAAGTAAAGGTTTTCCCGTACTGACTTATGGTAGTACACCCGAAGTTAGCATTGAAAATTGGGAATTTCGCGTTTGGGGTTTAGCAAAAGAGGCAAGATTTTCTTGGTCTGATATTATGGCAATGCCTCAAAGTAATTTCACCGCTGACTTTCACTGTGTAACTCGTTGGTCGAAATTAGATGTGCAGTGGACAGGGGTAAAAGTTACAGATTTTATGCAGCATATTGAGGTAAACCCCAAAGCTAAATATATCATGGAACACTGCTACGGGGGTTACACCACTAACATTAGTATGGAAGATTTCTGGCGCGAAGAAAACTTTTTTGCTCATACTTTATTTGGTGAACCTTTACCTGCCGAACATGGTGGCCCTTTGCGATTAGTTGTTCCGCATCTTTACGCTTGGAAAAGTGCTAAATGGATTAATGGTTTAGAGTTTTTAAACCAGGAAGAATTGGGTTTTTGGGAACGCAATGGTTATCACCGTCGGGGTGAACCTTGGGCCGAAGAACGTTACAGCGGATTTTGAGCAACTAAAATTGTAAGTAGGTGCAAATAAATAAAGTGACAATAGTTATCTAAGAATGGGGCGGGCAGGATGCCCACCCCACAGTAGTAGGGGCAATTCATGAATTGCCCCTACTGTGGGGTGGGCTCTCCTAGCCCGCCTTTATTTTCACTTTATTTACTTCTACCTACTTAGAGAGGTTTCTAAAATTGTAGAGACGTTTCATGAAACGTCTCTACAAATCGTTTAACCGATGATTTTTTTCACTAAATCTAGTTTTCCTAAATAAGGTGCATAACGTACTTTAATATCAAATAAAAAGGATTTTTTCAAGACACTTTTTTGATGGGAGAAGGTATCAAAGCTTGCTTTGCCGTGATAGCTACCTATGCCGCTATTACCTACTCCACCAAAGGGTAATTCAGAAATCCCAATGTGCATGATGGTATCGTTAATACAAACGCCACCAGATGAAGTTTTTTCTAAAATTTGTTGTTGATATTCTTGATTTTTAGAGAAGAAGTAAAGGGCTAAAGGTTTGGGTTGGTTGTTAACTAGGGAAATTGCTTCTTCGAGATTGTTATATTCTAGGATTGGGAGAATAGGGCCAAAGATTTCTTCTTGCATGATTGGCGCATCTAAAGATACTTTGTCAATCAATGTGGGGGCAATGTAGCAAGTTTCTGGGTTGGTTTTGCCGCCGAGAATAATTTCACCGCTTTTTAGTAGTTCTACTAAACGGTTAAATTGTTTTTGATTGATAATTCTACCGAAGTCTGGGCTTTTTTCTGGATCGTGTCCGTAAAATTCTTGTAGGCAATTTTTAATGCTTTCTAACAAGGGTTTTTTAATTGTTTGATTGACTAGAAGATAGTCTGGGGCGATGCAAGTTTGTCCGGCATTAATGAATTTACCCCAGGCAATTCTCCTGGCAGTGTATTCAATGTTAATATCACTATCAATAATGCAAGGGCTTTTGCCTCCAAGTTCTAAGGTGACTGGGGTAAGGTTTTTGGCAGCTGCTTCCATGACTATTTTGCCGATCGCTGTACCACCTGTAAAAAAGATATGATCGAATTTTTGTTGTAACAGTTCTTTGCTGGTTTCTACGCCACCTTCTACAACTGCTATATAGTTAGGGTCAAAGGTTTTTTGGAAGATTTTAGCGATAATACTAGAGGTGTTAGGGGAAATTTCTGATGGTTTGATTATGGCGCAATTTCCAGCTGCGATCGCACCTACTAAAGGCGAAATTGTCAGTTGAAAAGGATAATTCCAAGGTGCAATAATTAATACTACTCCCAAGGGTTCGGGATAAATAAATGCTGAACCTGGTAATTGCTCTAAAGGAGTTGCTACTTTCTTAGGTTTAGTCCAATTTTTCAGGTTTTTGATGGCATAATCAATTTCTTTGAGCACCCCAATTTCCAGGACATAAGCTTCAAATGTGGGTTTTTTTAAGTCAGCTTTTAGGGCAGATATAATTTCATCTTTGTTGTCCAAAATCGCTTGTTTTAAATTTTTTAGTTGAGTTAACCGAAAAGCGATATCTTTGGTTTTACCAGTGGAGAAAAATTTGCGTTGTTGCTGAAGAATATCTTGTACTGCAAATTGTTGAGTAATCATTTGAGTTAAAGTGTTGTTTAAACAATGGTAGAAATAGTGACAGCCAAGAGTTGATTATCATCTGGGAATGAACTCTTGGCTGTCTAATATTTAAACACAATTGCCCAGATTTAGGAAACGTCAGATTGTTTGACTGGTAAAGAGACAGTGAAACAACTACCTTTGCCTAATTCTGATTTTACATCAATGGTTCCTTGGTGGGTTTCGACAATGCGGCGTGAGAGATGTAAACCTAAACCACTACCAGATTGTTTGTGTTTACCTTGGCGGAATCTTTCAAATAATTTGGTTTGATCTTCTCTTGAAATACCTGGCCCGGTGTCTTCAACTTCTACTATAATTGAAGGTTTAGAATTGCTATTTTTATCAGCCTGATTTATCAGGTGAACTTCTACCGATCCAGCTTCAGTAAATTTAATGGCGTTGCCAATTAGGTTGATAAAAACTCGATGTAGTTCTAAGCGATCGCCTTCGACAGTAATTTTTCCATCTGAGGAATCTGTGGCTTTTTTACCTAAATCAAGATTTAAACACAAGTTTTTCTCATCAGCTAAAGGTTGCAATTCTTGAACTGCTTGTTTGAGGATTTCTGTCAAATCAACTTGGCTAAAAGTGAGTGTTTTCCGTCCAGCTTCATAACGATATACTTCTAACAATGTGTTTACCATTGCTAGGAGATTTTGGTTGCTGCGAACCATTGTGTCTAGCACTTCTAGTATAGTGGGAGAGATTTCGCCCAAGGCTCCTTGACGAATTAAACCCAACATTCGATCGGCTGCAATTAAAGGTGTTCGTAAGTCGTGAGTGAGACGGGAAACAAAATCTTCTCTCTGACGAGCAATAGCATCGCGTTCGTCTATGCTGTGTTTTAGTCGGAGAAGGCTACGTACTCTTGCTAGTAATTCATCCACTTCTACAGGTTTGTGGATAAAATCATCAGCACCATTGTCTAATCCTTTGGCTACACTAAGATTGTCGTAAGCAGTGATGAGCAAAATGGGCATGAATGGTAAACTTGTATTTTGACGCACTCGTAGGGTGACTTCAAAGCCATCCATTCCGGGCATCATCACATCTAGCAATAATAGATCGGGTGGTGATTCTTCAATGAGAGCTATAGCAGAAAAACCATCTGAAGCTGTAATAACTTGATAGCCCTCTTCTTCCAAAATAGCTTGAATGAGAAACACATTATCAGGTGAATCATCCACAACCAAAATACGGTCTTTTTCTACAGAATTAGAGGATGAAAAACGATTCATATTAGAGGAAGTTTTTGAAATGATTTCTAGCAACTGTTTTATTGTCAATCCACTTTAGTAATATTTTTTCCTACTGAGGATTTACTTTACATCATCCTACCGAAATAGATCTTTGCTGGTAACTCAAGTTACTACCTATGAAACCGCTATTCCTTAAATCCCAGTTTCTTGATGTAAATACCCGATGTTCAGGGGAAAAATATTGGGATAAACTAGGCTTTTGCAAAACAAGGGACTTACGTTAGTAATGAAAGAAAGTGCGGTTTTTGGTTTGGGGTTGAGAGTCAGGGACTATCTTAGCAGAAATGTTAATAATTATTGAGAAAATTAGAAAAATCATGAGTTCGGAAAAACATCAAGGGACGGAAGGATAAATTCTCAGGTGAGATTTCTAGGGCAGTAATTTCACTGACAGTAAGCTAAAAAATCACCTGAAAAATTAGGGTACGAAAGCAAATTTTAACAAAATGGTGTGGCGATCGCTATTCTTTGAGCCTGATTAAGGTGCCGGAATTAAACTAAAATTTGTGAATACTAAAATCAAATGATTAATTTCCTCACGCCTTCCAAGCTGAGCTAATCCGAAGAAACAGCACTTATGGAACCAAAGGAAAACCGAGAAATACCGTTAATAGAAGCAGATAGTACATTAGCCGCTATAGTCTTTACGGATGTAGAGGGATACACTTCCAAAATGGCTGCTAACCAAAATCGTACTTTGGCTTTAGTTGACCGCGACTTGAAACTAATGAGGCGAATCTGTGAACAATTTAAGGGCAGAGTAGTAGAAGATACTGGCGATGGATTGTTTATGTACTTTTCTAGCGCTGTAAATGCTGTAGCTTGTGCTCAAGAAATTCAAAAAGTAATTACTCAATTTGCTGCAGGATTGCCGGAAAATAATGTACTCAAACATCGCATTGGAATTCATTTAGGAGATGTGGCTCATTTTGAGAGTGGCAAAGTTAAAGGTCATGGTGTAAATATGGCAGCACGTCTGCAAACAGCAGCCAAAGCAGGTGGTATTTGTATTTCGCAAACGGTTTATGATGTGGTGAAAAATCGCTTGCCATTACCGGGAATTTATCAAGAGGTGCGGGAAGTTAAAGGTATTGAAGAAGCTGTAACAGTTTTCCAAATTCCGGCTTTAGATATTGGTCAATCAACTAATAAGAGAGTTTTTATTAGCTATCGCAGTCACGAGCCAGATTTGAGTTTGGCGGAAGAGTTTTATCGGGCTTTAAAAGCGGCGGGACATGAAGCTTTTATGGCGGGACAAAGTATTCGTTTGGGAGAAGGATGGCCGCAAAGAATTGAGGCAGAATTAAAACAAAGTGATTATTTATTGTTGTTGTTATCTGAAAAGTCGGTGACGAGTGAAATGGTGATTGAGGAGGTGCGAAGGGCGAAGGAGTTGCGCGATCGCAATTCCCAAGATAAACCAGTAATTCTGCCAATTAGGGTGAATTTCCCCCTCAATTCCCCATTAAATTACAACTTACGAGAATATTTAAATTTTATTCAGCAGCGTCAATGGCATAATGCTGAAGATACTCAGAAAATTGTCCAAGAAATTCTCGAAATAGTTAGAGAAGGAAGATCTCAAGAAGAAACTACAGAAGGTCAAAAACATCCTGTAGCAATATCAGATTCCCAAGCTAAACCTTTGCCTGTAGCAATTCCAGAATTACCTCAAGTTCCAGAATTACCAGAAGGTCAAGTAGAGTTAGCTTCGATTTTTTATGTGGAAAGACCCCCCATTGAATCGAGATGTTATGAAACAGTTTTACAGCCGGGATCTTTAATTAGAATTAAGGCTCCTAGACAAATGGGTAAAACTTCTTTGTTAGCGAGAATTTTACATCATGGGGCAAATTTTGGCTTTCATGCTGTTCCTTTAAGCTTTCAATTAGCTGATGGGAAAATTTTTACTGATTTGGATAAATTTTTACGTTGGTTTGCTGCTAGTATAGCTAGAAGATTACGGTTAGCTAATCGGTTAGATGATTATTGGGATGAGATTTTTGGCAGTAAAGATAACTGCACTGCTTACTTTGAAGAATATGTATTACAGAATATCAACAGTCCCTTAGTTTTGGGATTAGATGAAGTGGATTGTGTGTTTCAATATCCAGAAGTTGCGGCTGATTTTTTTGGTTTGTTACGAGCTTGGCATGAGGATGCTAAAAATCGGGAGATTTGGAAAAAGTTACGGTTGGTGGTAGTACATTCAACGGAGGTTTATATTCCAATTAGTATTAATCAATCACCGTTTAATGTGGGGTTGCCGATCGAATTACCAGAGTTTAATCGAGTACAAGTTCAAGATTTAGCCCAGCGTTATGGATTGCAATGGGAGGAGGCGGAAGTTGCAAAATTGATGGCTATGGTAGGGGGTCATCCTTATTTAATCAGGTTGGCTTTATATAATATTCAAAGGGGCGATCTTTCTTTAGAGGAATTGTTAGCAGTTGCGCCTACGGAAGCAGGGCTTTATGCCGATCATTTACGCCGACATTTGTGGAATTTACAACAGAATCCAGAATTGGCGATCGGAATTAAACAGGTGATGAATGCTACTAGTCCAGTGCGATTAGAAGCTTTATCAGCGTTTAAATTGCACAGTATGGGTTTAGTATATTTACAAGGAAATGAATGTAGTCCAAGATGCGATCTCTATCGGTTTTATTTGCGCGATCGTCTAGATTAAACTGTTAGTCATTTAAGTTGCTATACTCGGCGCGGTCACAAACTGTTGTTTTTGATTTGTAGGGGCGAAGCATTCCGGTACATATATTTGGCGATAACCAACAAATTATTGCCGGAATGCTTCGCCCCTACTCTATGACCGTGAACAGTATAGTTAAGGCAGCAGGGGAACAGGAGAGAAAATCTAAAATTTAAAATGGAATGGCTGAATTAAACTTAAGAAATTCTGCGGATATGTACCAAGTTGGGGGAAGTTTACCAGTAGATGCTCCCACTTACGTAAAAAGACAGGCAGATGATGAGTTGTTTGAGGCGTTACAAGCGGGGGAATTTTGTTATGTTTTAAACTCGCGACAAATGGGTAAATCTAGTTTGCGAGTGCAGACGATGCGGCGTTTGCAAGAGTCTGGTGTGGCTTGTGCTGCGATCGATATTACGGCGATCGGTAGTCAGCAAATCACACCGGAACAATGGTATGCGGGAGTTATTCAAAGATTAGTTAATAGTTTTAATTTGGCGGGTAATTTTAATTTACGCAGTTGGTGGCGAGAAAGAGATTTATTTTCTCCGGTACAGCGATTTCATGAATTTATTGAAGAAGTATTGCTGAGTCGGATTAATCAAAAAATTGTCATTTTTATAGATGAGATTGATAGTGTTCTCAGTTTAAATTTCCGAGTCGATGATTTTTTTACGGCGATTAGGGCTTGTTATAATAATCGGGCCGATCGCCCAGAATATCAGCGGTTAACTTTTGCGTTGTTGGGTGTAGCTACTCCTGGCGATTTAATTGATGCTAAACACCAAAGTACGCCTTTTAATGTTGGTCGAGCAATTCTACTTTGTGGTTTTCAATTAGCAGATGCAGAACCTTTACTTAAAGGTTTTCAGGGAAAAGTTCCCGCTCCTAAAGCGGTTTTAAAAGAGGTTTTAGACTGGACTGGGGGACAGCCTTTTCTGACGCAAAAGGTTTGTCGAATTATCCAGAATTATCTCAGTTGTGAAGCGAATTTTCACCCGAAAAATAAGATTTATAACCAAAAAGATTGGATTAAAAAGATTATTAGTTCTCAAATTATTGATAACTGGGAAGCACAGGATGAACCAGAACATTTGCGGACAATACGCGATCGCTTATTGAGAAGTTGCCTACAACCAGGTAGACTGCTGGGAATGTATCAACAAATTTTGCAGCAAGGGGAGATTGCTGCTAATAATAATTCCGACCAATTAGAATTACAATTATCGGGATTGGTTGTGAAAAAAGATGGGAAATTAAGAGTTTATAATCGGATTTATGAGTTAGTTTTTAATCGCCAGTGGATAGATGAATGTTTAGCTAATTTACGTCCTTATACAGATGCGATCGATGCTTGGGAAGCGACAAATAGAAAAGATGAAACCTATCTATTGCGCGGAAAAGCATTACAAGATGCCTTAGATTGGGCAGCAGATAAAAGCTTAAGTACTCAAGATTTTCAATTTTTAACTGCTAGCCAATCATTAGAAACGAGAGAAATTGCTCTAGCTCATCAAAAATTAAAAGAAATTCACTCATCTGCTGAAGATGAGTCGCAAATTGCTCAAGAAGCGGCAAGTATTGAGCAAACTGGTATTAGTGCTTTGCGATTATTTGAAAGCCAACAACTTGACGCATTAATGTTGGCAATGCAAGCAGGACAAGCTTTAAAATCGCTGATTAATGATGAGACTTCTTTAACAAACTATCCCTGCTTCAGTCCCTTAGTAGCTTTACAAACTATTTTAACCTACATCCGGGAAAAAAATAAATTTTTTGCTGATTGGCGAGGAATTACTTCCATTAGCTTTTCTCCTGACAGTCAGCATTTGGCAATTGGAGGTCGTAATGGTAAAGTACAAATATGGAGTATCTCAGGGCAAAAGTTAATTGAATTTGTAGCTCATCAAGGAGAAGTTTGGAATGTTAATTTCAATCCTGATGGACAGCATCTAGCTACCACAGGAGAGGATAATACTACTCGACTTTGGGACTTTTACGGACAACAGATTCATGAATTCGATCGTCATCGCAGTGCAGTAATTGAAGCTAAATTTAGCCCGGATGGGAAAATTTTAGTTACAATTGCTGAAGATGGCATTAAATTTTGGAATCTTTCAGGGCAACAGATAGCTAACAGAAATATTCATCCAAGTTGGATAACTACTGTTGGTTTTTACCCAAATGGAGAATGTGTTACTGCGGCATTTCGTAATGGGATAGTCCGTTTATGGAGGCGTTTTCAGCAACAACCTTTGGAACTGAAAGTGAATCAAAGTATTCCTGGGAAAATTACTGAAATTACTTTTTGTCCTGACGGACAACGCTTAGTAATGATCGAAAAAAGTAATATTCTCCGACTTTGGGACTTTTCTAAACGACGAATGTTTCACTGGCAAACAGAACATAGCGAAATTCAAACTATTAGGTTTAGTCATGATGGATTATATATTGCTACTGCTGGTAAGGATAGTACAATTAAAATTTGGGATTTGTCTGGACAGCTTTTATTAAAATTGAATGGACATCTGGGTACAGTTCGGGATGTTTGCTTTAGTCCAAATGGAAAATTTTTGGCAACCGCAGGTGCAGATGGAACATTCCGAATTTGGGATTTAAGGAAACCTTTGGTTTCGTTGTGTAGCCAATATACAAGAGTTTGTAGTGTGGGATTGAGTCCTGATGGACAATATTTAACTAGTCGAGGAGAGGATGGAACTGTAAATACTTGGGAAATTGTCAGTTTGAATGAGTTATTAGCAAAAGCTGATGATTGGTTGAGAGATTATTTACATAGCCATCCTGAAGAGTTAAAACAAATCGGAGGTGTAACTACATAGCTTTGAACTGATTGTTTCATCGCTAAATCTAGCCAAAACGAAGAAATTTAATGAATGAGGTTACAAAAGTAATGACTAGAAATTTTATAGCGATCGCTTCCAATAATACACTTATGAATCAGGATTATAATTTAGATTCTTATTATCAAGTAGGCGGTAGTTTACCACTAAATGCGCTGACTTATGTGAAGCGACAAGCAGATCAAGAGTTATATGAAGCTTTAAAATCAGGAGAGTTTTGTTATGTGTTGAACTCGCGACAAATGGGTAAATCTAGCTTGCGAGTCCAAACAATGCAGAGATTAAAAAGGGAAGGAGTTGTTTGTGCGGGAATTGACTTAACTGCCATTGGTAGTCAGGATATTACAATAGAGCAATGGTATGCCGGAATTACACACAAGTTAGTAACTAATTTTAATTTAAAAGTTAGTTCGCGGACTTGGTGGCGCGATCGGCAATATCTTTCGCCATTACAAAATTTTAGTGAATTTATTGAAGCAGTTTTATTAAAAGAAGTTGACAAACCTATTGTAATTTTTATCGATGAAATAGACAGTGTTTTAAGTTTAAATTTTTCTAGTGATGATTTTTTTGCTTTTATTCGCGCCTGTTACAACAAAAGGGCGGAAAATTCAGATTATCAACGATTGAGTTTTGCTTTATTAGGTGTAGCGACTCCTTCGGATTTAATTTTCGATAAAAACCGCACACCTTTTAATATTGGTCAAGCTATTGAATTGTCTGGGTTTAAGTTAGATGAAGCTGCGCCGTTAGCTAGTGGAATAGCGGATAAAGCTAGCAATCCTAAAGCGGTGTTAAAAGAGATTTTGTATTGGACAGGTGGACAACCTTTTTTGACCCAAAGACTTTGTAAAATTATCCGAAATGGGGAAGTTTTTATTGATGCAGGTGTGGAAGTAGAAGCGGTGAAAAATTTAGTGCTGAGTCGAATTATTGAAAATTGGGAAGTTCAAGATGAACCGGAACATTTGAGAACAATTCGCGATCGCTTTTTGAACAAAGGTGAACGTTTAGCGAGAATTTTAGGACTATATCAGCAAATTTTACAACATGGGGAAGTCACAGCTGATGGTAGCTTAGAATCAATGGAATTGCGCTTATTAGGTATAGTTGTCGAACAACATGGTAAATTAAAAATTTATAATCCGATTTATGCTTCAGTTTTTAATTTGGATTGGGTGAAAAAAGAATTAAGTAATCTGCGACCTTACGCCGAAACATTGACAGCTTGGTTAGCTTCAAATTGTCAGGATAAATCGCGATTATTGCATGGTCTAGCTTTGCAGGATGCTTTAGCTTGGGCGGAAAATAAAAATTTAGGCAATCAGGATTATGAGTTTTTATCTGCTAGCCAAAAGTTAGATAAAGAACAGGTGCAAGTTGCCTTAAATGTCCAAATTGAAGCCAATCGAATTTTAAAAGCAGCGCAGCAGAAAGCTAGAGGAACAGTTCGTACAGGTTTTGTGGGATTAGCTTTAACTACAGCTTGTGCGATCGGTGTTGCTTTTTGGACAAATACCACTCTTCAACAAGCCAACAAAGAAGCCAAACAAGCAAAAGAAGGCGTAAAATTAGAACAATCAGCAGCCAACACTTTGCGACAATTTGGAAATGAAGAATTAGAAGCTTTATTATCAGCGATCGAATCAGGAATTCGCTTAAAAGAAATCGTTAAATCCTCTCCTGTATGGTCAAAATATCCGGCTCTGAGCCCAGTATCGACTCTTCAAGATATTCTCGGTAATATTAAAGAACAAAATTATTTTAATATTCATTCAGGTCGAGTTTTAAGTGTGAATTTCAGCCCCAATGGGCAGTATATAGCAACTACAGCAGAAGCGGGAATCATCGAAATTTTAGACCTTTCGGGGAGAAAAAATATAAAATTCCAAAGTCATAATAATCAGTCTGTGCGGAGTGTAAATTTTAGTCCTGATAGCAAATATATTGCTACTGCGGGAGAAGATGGTACAGCGATAATTTGGAATTTATCAGGTAAACAATTAACCCAATTAAAAGGTCACAAAGGTGAAGTTTGGAGCGTCAATTTTAGTCGAGATGGCAAGCGCCTAGTGACTGCGGGAGAAGATGGTACAGCGATAATTTGGGATTTATCAGGTAAACAATTAATCCAATTAAAAGGTCACAAAGATGCGATTTGGAATGCAATTTTCAGCCCCGATGACAAATATATCGTCACTGCGGGTGAAGATGGAACAGCAAGAATTTGGCTGCCATCGGGAAGAGAACTCAAGAAGTTAACAGGACATCAAGGATCTGTTACTAGCCTTAGTTTTGACCCAAAGGGAAAACGCTTAGCAACTACTGGAGAGGACGGAACTGTTCGACTGTGGAATATTTCGGAAAAGTCATTAGGGCAACCTTTAAAAAAATGGGAAAACAGCCGAAGTCCTGTATTAAATATTAGTTTTAGTCCCGATGGAAAATTATTAGCAACCGCTGGAGTTGATGGTAAAGCTAGACTTTGGGATTTGTCTGGACAATTATTAGCAGAATTTCCTAATCATCAAATACGGGTGGAAAGTCTCAGCTTTAGTCCTAATAAAAAAATCCTCGCCACAGCGGGGGGAGATGGAAAAGTGCGAATTTGGAACTTTGAATGGCCGCTGACAAGTTCGCGGCAATTAGCATCAAGTTGGCAAGGACATACTGGAGAAGCTTGGAGTGTAAATTTTAGCCCTGATGGAAAGTATTTTGCTTCAGTTGGAGAAGATAAGATAGCTAAAGTTTGGAACTTCCAAGGCCAACAATTAGCTGAGTTTAAATGCCATCGGAATAGAGTTAATAGTGTAGTTTTTAGTCCGAATGGAAAGCTGTTAGCTACGGCAGGAGATGAGAAACAAGTGAGATTATGGAGTTGGGAATCAAAAAGGTTAGTGCGATCGCTAATTCATCCAGATAGCGTTTATAGTGCCAGTTTTAGTGCTGATGGCGAAACTATCGTCACAGCGGGAAAAGATGGTATTGTTCGCCTGTGGAAAATTTCCTCATCACAACCACCTATTCTGTTTAAAGGTCATCGAGACTTGGTTAATACTGTTACTTTTAGTCCCAATGGCAAATATATAGCTTCAGCCGGAAAAGATGGTACTATTCGGCTGTGGAATTTGTCGGGTCAGCAGTTAATTATTTCCGCTCATGAAGGCGAAGTTTTAAGTGTCAATTTTAGTCCAGATGGTCAGCAGTTAGTTAGTACTGGAACTGATACAACCATTCGAGTTTGGAATTTGTCTGGTCAAGAATTAAACACTTTTACTACTAGTCAGGGCGGAGTATTGAATGCTACTTATAGCCCAGATGGTCAGCTATTGGCTATTGCCGGACAGGACGGAACAACACAGTTAAGGTTGCCGTCAGGACAGTTAATTGCCCAATTTAACGGTCACGAAAGCAGAGTTTACAGTATGAGTTTTAGCAAGAATGGAAAATACTTAGTCACTGTGGCCGGAGATGGTGTAGTAAAGCGTTGGCGTGTGGAAGACTTAGATGAATTGCTCAAGCGGGGTTGCTTGTGGTTAAAAGATTACTTTATCGCTCATCCGAAAGCTGCCCGGATTTGTGCAAAAATTCTCTAATTTTAGGACTTACGGACTATGACCAAAAAAACCCGGTTTTTCGTTCTTACCCTGAAGCTGAAACAATGGAATTAGGACTTACGCACTGGCACAGTAAATTGCTCGAAAAGTTGATTAGCTTACAATAAATCTGGAATTTTACGTAAATCCTCTAGTTACTGAATAAACGGAAAGGTTCGTAATTTGACCTATGGTGCCTCAAGCTATATTTTCTATAATTATAGTGAATAGTACTAGATTCAGAAAAATTTTTGCTTTTATCCTGAGCGTCACGAGATCTGAGGTAAAACTCTTTAGGGTCTACTTACAATTAGGCATTAATAACCGTCAACAAATGCTCATTTTCAGTCTGAAACAGGGAACTAATTGTAGTCATTATTCATCTAGGTTGTTAAAAAGCAGTTGAGGTCAAAGCAAATGAAATTAGTTTTAATTGTTTCGGAAATAATCATGCTAAGTAGTTTTCTAGTTTTTTACCCTAACTTGAAAGCTCAGAATAGGGCTAAAGTTAGTTCAGAAACTATCATTATAGCTGAGGCTGTCCCACCAGATAGAGGTTCTCCTAGTACTAGAGGAAAAGGCAGAGGACGAGGTGGCAGGTTCCACGAAGACAGAACTAAGCAAATAGAATTTTTGTAACACTTCATCCTTTTTCAGCTGTTTGATCTTGATTTTTGTTAGCTAATGATCTTTCAAGGCGGCATCTGCCAGTTTCTTTTTGCTATTTTTAAGCATTTTAATCTTGTTCGTTAACTCCTCTTTCAGCAATAAATTAAAATAAGAAATATCGTTGCGCCATTGGTAAAACTGTTGCAGGTTCACAAGTTAGTAACTCTCCATCTGCTCTAACTTGATAGGTTTCTGGATCGACTTCTATTTGCGGTAAAGCATCGTTTAATTTCAAATCTCGCTTGGTAATTTGGCGAGTTCCTGATACTGCGATCGCACTTTTTTGTAACTTCAACTGTGTAGGAATTTCTCTTTCTAATGCTGCTTGAGAAACAAAGGTAAAGGATGTGGCTGCGATCGCACCCCCAAAGCTAGCAAACATGGGGCGAGTATGCACGGGTTGAGGTGTGGGAATACTGGCGTTAGCATCTCCCATTTGAGAGTATGCGATCGCCCCACCTTTAATCACAATCTCTGGTTTTACGCCAAAAAATGCAGGTTTCCAAAGACACAAGTCTGCTAATTTCCCTTCTTCCACCGAACCAACAAATTGAGCAATTCCGTGAGTAATTGCCGGATTAATAGTATACTTAGCCACATACCTCTTTACCCTGAAGTTGTCTGCTCTCTCCTGCATTTCTCCTTGTGAATTTGTAGGGGAGAGAATTCCTCTTTGCACCTTCATTTTGTGGGCGGTTTGCCAAGTGCGAATAATCACTTCCCCTACTCTTCCCATTGCTTGCGAGTCGGAAGAAATCATGCTAAATGCGCCCAAGTCGTGCAAAATGTCTTCAGCGGCGATCGTTTCCCGACGAATGCGCGACTCTGCAAAGGCGACATCTTCGGGGATGCTGGGCGAAAGGTGATGGCACACCATCAGCATATCTAAGTGTTCTTCCAAGGTGTTCAAAGTGTAAGGTCGAGTCGGGTTGGTGGAAGAAGGTAGCACATTTAACTCACCGCACACTTTAATAATGTCGGGTGCGTGCCCTCCGCCTGCGCCTTCGGTGTGGTAAGTGTGGATGGCGCGATTTTTGAAGGCGGCGATCGTAGCTTCCACAAATCCAGCTTCGTTGAGGGTGTCGGTATGAATTGCTACCTGTACATCGTACTGATCCGCGACGCTAAGGCAGGTATCAATTGTTGCTGGTGTGGTTCCCCAGTCTTCGTGCAGTTTTAACCCCATTACACCTGCAAGTACTTGTTCTTCCAGTCCTTCCGGCTTGCTGCTGTTACCTTTGCCCAAAAATCCCAAGTTGACAGGGAAGGCATCGGCAGCTTGCAACATTCGGTAAATGTTCCAAGGGCCCGGAGTGCAAGTGGTAGCATTTGTCCCAGTAGCGGGGCCAGTACCACCGCCGATCATTGTAGTAATTCCTGATGCGATCGCAGTTTCGATTTGCTGCGGACAAATAAAGTGAATGTGCGAATCGATACCACCTGCTGTCAGTATCATGCCTTCCCCGGCTAAAGCTTCGGTTCCGGGGCCAATAATAATATTTACATTGTCTTGAATATAAGGATTTCCGGCTTTACCAATTTTAAAAATTTTGCCATCTTTAATGCCAATATCTGCTTTAATAATGCCCCACCAATCGACGATTAAAGCATTAGTAATTACCAAATCAACTGCACCATTACTGTTAGAAATGGGTGATTGTCCCATGCCATCTCTTATTACTTTACCGCCACCAAATTTGACTTCATCGCCGTAGGTTGTCAGGTCTTGTTCTACTTCAATAAATAATTCTGTGTCGGCTAAACGGATGCGATCGCCAACAGTTGGCCCGTATGTTTCCGCATAAGCACGCCGATCCATTCTATAACTCATAAGAATTCCTCACAATTGACTAATTTTAAATGCTTCAAACTTGGTAGAAAAGCCATTTCCATCGGGAGAGGCACACATTAAACCCGCATTTACTGTTACTTTCGGGGTAAGATATGCCAATCGCAGCATTGTGTAATCTTCGCCATCTAAAGAGTATTTTACTTCGATCGCAGTACCACGCCTAATTACTTTCATCCAAATAGAGGGCGGATTTTCTGGTAATGGTACAACTGACCAATCGGAATAATTTCTAGTAACAACAGCACTAATTTGTTGCACACCTTCGACAAATTCAATGCCACATTTTAACCAATTAGCTTCATCTAAGCGCAGCATAATTCCCGCTTGATCGTATAAATCCCGGTACTCACCGCTAACTTTGACATCAACAACAAAGTCTCCTTGAATTGTTTGATAGAAAAAGTGACCGTTGTCTCGGATAAAGCCGTAGTGAGTCTCGCGCCAAAAGTCGGTTTTTGCGCCAGAAGTAACATTAATTGTATCACCTTGAATTTGCCAATTTGGTGGCGCGTTGTACCATTCCATAGTTAAGTTTTTGCGGTTTTAATATTTTACTGTAGTTATACCTAATTAGTTAAATTAACTCAAGTTGCTAGTTACATAGATTGTTGGTTAGATCCCCCCTAACCCCCCTTTGTAAGGGGGGAACCGGATTCAAAATGCCCCTTGGGTTCGGGGGATAATGGGGGAACCGGATTCAAAATGCCCCTTGGGTTCGGGGGATAATGGGGGATTGCCTACGGCACGCTACGCGAACGAAAACTTATCGGCTAATAATTAACAACTTACGTTAAATTACAGGTGATAACTACACTACCAATTTTGGGATCAAGGAATATAAACAGGAGCTAATTCAACTCCTAATTCTGCCCTCCACTCTGACACAGGTTTTTCCCAATTTTCTTCCCATTTTTGCGCCAAAAATGGTTTAGCTTTAGCGCCCATTCTATAGCCTACAGCAATCCGATCTAATAACAGATCCAAATCTTCTGGAGAACTTAACAAAGTTCGCAGTAAACCACCAGCTAATAAAATGATTGACATTGGTCTACGAGTTTGGGCTAATTCAAATCCTTTTAATCCCAATTCCCCAATCACATCAGTTTTCATGCCTGTAATTATATGCCAAATATCATGACTTTGGCGAATTCTTAAAAACACATAACTGACATCATCTACTACTTCAATTTTGCGGTAAAAGTTAGGATCGAAACCTGCTTCTGTGAGATAGGATGCGTATTCATATCCTAAAGATCCTTGGGGTAATTTTAGCAGTGCCTCCATATCTGGTTCAGGTGCTAGATAACGTTCGGCAATAATTGCCGCTACCTCTGGTTTTGATTTCAAAAAATCCACAGATAATTGAGCAGCTTTAATGTTACGCAAACCTTCTTCAACATCGTAAATTGAGTCAGTTTGTCCGGGATCTCTTAAAAGAGTAACTACTCCTTTTATCGTTTGTATGTAGTCAATATTGCGGCGTTGTCTATCTTTGAGAAACATAAAAAATCCTCTGATTTGCTAATTTTATGCTGTTGGTAGACTCCCATTAATTTTGCCGTTAAAGCCGTAAACTTCTCGACTTCCGACAAAGGGTACTAACACCACTTCTTTTTCGTCTCCGGGCTCAAAGCGTACTGCTGTACCTGCTGGAATATCAAGGCGCATTCCCTTAGTTTGTTCTCTGTCAAATTCGAGAGATTCATTAACTTCATAAAAGTGGAAATGTGAACCCACTTGAATTGGTCGATCGCCTCTATTTGCTACCAACATTCTTCGAGTATAACGACCTGCATTTAATTCAATTTCACCCTCTGGTGTGATGATTTCTCCGGGGATCATTTTCTTCTCCTCAAATTAATAATTATTATGCGGGTAATCCATGCGTTGCCTGATTTGTTCTTTTACATCATAACCGCAGAATTTCTCACACAGATATAGTCCTAAATCAATTGATGAAGTCACACCTCTGGCGGTTATTACATCTTCGCGATCGACTATTCTTTGATCTACTACGGAAGCACAATATTTTTCTAGTTCAGCGAAAGCATTAGGATGAGTTGTGGCAGTTTTCCCGGCTAAAAATCCGGCTGCACCAAGTAGTAAAGAACCTGTACATACAGAAACTTTGTACTTACAAGACCTTGCAGTTTGCAACCAAGAAATAAATTCTGCATCCTCAACTAATTGTCTGGTTACGACTGCACCGGGAACAATAATCATGTCATATTCTTGCAGAGATTCTTTGACTTTTGTCGGAATCAAACCTAGTCCAGTGTTATCCTTTACTTCTGGAGAATAGGAACAAATATCCCATTGCAAATCTGAGACAAATCCCATTGTTTTTAGCCGAGTAATAGGATCGTATACCCCAATAAAATCTAAAGTAGTTAATCCGTTGTAAATGATAAATGCAATCTTCATAGTTTATCAGGGAATTTTCGGGTTTCGTTAGGCGTTGGCGTAGCCTCTGCAACGGAGAATCGCAAGTCAAATCAATCTTCAGAATGAGGGCTAAACTATTAACTACAGTTATAAAATTGGGTGATGTACAGTTACCAATTTTGTCCCATCAGGAAAGGTTGCTTCCACTTGTACTTCATGTACCATTTCTGCTACTCCTTCCATGACATCTTCTTTGCTGAGTATGGTTGTGCCATAACTCATTAATTCGGCTACAGTACGACCATCTCTTGCTCCTTCTAAAATAGCAGCAGTAATGTAGGCTACTGCTTCAGGATAATTTAATTTTAATCCTCTCTCTTTGCGGCGTTCTGCTAACAAGGCGGCGGTGAAAATTAGTAGTTTATCTTTTTCCTGTGGTGTCAGTTGCATAGTTAAACTCAGGTTGCAATTATTGGATAATACTTTTTAGAATGTATCAGAATCAGCAACCATTCTCGGTTAATTTTCATAAAATTTCCAGACAAGGACTGAACTCTCGATTATGAACTTTATCACCAACATTTTGCACATTCTTACCTCTAGTGCAGCAGCTTATGTAACTGCGCGTAATATGCGAGACAGTCTGACTCGCCCAAGTATGTTAGCAGGGTTACAACTTTCTGAATCTGGCGCAGTTCCTTTTTTGGAAAAACTAAGTCAAAGGGCGACTGCTGAAGGCGATACTTGGCTAGCAGAAAAATTGGCGCGTCATGCTGCTGATGAACGTCGTCACGGACAAATTTTTGCTCAAGCTTTGAAACAATTAAACAAGCAAGTAATTGATTTTAAAAGCTTACCCAAAAGCAATAATAACAACCGCAGTCCATTTTTTGCTGCATATTATCAGGGTTACTCTAGTGAAGATTTGAAACCGGAAAATATTAACTGGGATGTATTTATGGCTAGTACTTACATCCTAGAATTGGATGCTAGCAAAGATTTTGTGCGAATGGCTAATGCTTTGCCAGAAGATCCCATTAGTAACAATATCAAAAAGGGAATTTTGAGCGTAGCAAAAGATGAAACAGGTCATGCAGCTTATCTTTATGAAGCATTAGAACGTCGTTTACCTGCGGCGGAAGTTGTGAAGTTAACTGATGAATGGCGATCGCGCAAAGTTAATGCAATTTTTGCCATGATTAATGATTTTTTGCAAAAGGGCGGAAAAATGACTAACTTGGCGCGTGATGGCGTACCTTCAGAATTAGAAAATGATCTTGTAATTAATTAGTACGTTGTTGCGCTTCAGCGCTAATAAGAGCGCTGAAGCGCAAC